>NZ_JAJNHJ010000108.1:0-206 GCF_022386965.1 Mammaliicoccus sp. B-M6 | reverse complement strand
TATTATTTCAAAGGTTTGTCTCCTGTAATTTTTGGGAGATAAGCCTTTTAATTTTGATTTGATTCTTTCGTTATTATAAAAATTGATATATTGATGAATAGCTTGTTCAAGGTCCTGAAAATCTTTAAATTCTTGGCCATAATACATTTCTTGTTTAAGTAACCCAAAAAAGTTTTCCATAACTGAATTATCTAGACAATTACCTT
>NZ_JAJNHJ010000107.1:0-216 GCF_022386965.1 Mammaliicoccus sp. B-M6 | reverse complement strand
CGCAAAGAAGTAGAAAATGAAATTTTAAAAAAGTACAAGGAATTGGAAAGGAAGTGGTCCCAGAAGTAGTTGTTGAATTAGTAAATGAATTGAAATCTAAATATACAGTGAAAGTCATTTTAGAGGCTTTAGATATTCCAAAATCAAATTATTACAGATGGAAAAACAAAGATTTCTGTATATCTGAGGATGAACGAGAAATTATAGAACTATGTA
>NZ_JAJNHJ010000106.1:0-217 GCF_022386965.1 Mammaliicoccus sp. B-M6 | reverse complement strand
AATACCGTAAGTGCTAATTTACCAATAGATGATTATCTTCAATTATTAAGATTAGACGGTACACTTGTAAACGTAGGAGCACCAGCAGAACTCGTATCATTACGCGTAGCAAACTTAATCGGTCATCGTAGATCATTTGCAGGTTCAGCAATTGGTGGTATAAGAGAAACACAAGAAATGTTAGACTTCTGTTCAGAACATAACATTAGACCACAAA
>NZ_JAJNHJ010000105.1:0-229 GCF_022386965.1 Mammaliicoccus sp. B-M6 | reverse complement strand
GCGATTATTAAGCTTGTTGAATTTCGTTAGAAATTCACTCGGTTTTTTGCTTGGTAAAATCTATTTTACTTACTTATCTAGTTTTCAATGTGCAATGTTGAATGTTATAAACATTCAAAACTGAATACAATATGTCTCCGTTATTCCATGACCTAATGGTCATTCCGTAATATCCTTAGAAAGGAGGTGATCCAGCCGCACCTTCCGATACGGCTACCTTGTTACGACT
>NZ_JAJNHJ010000104.1:0-234 GCF_022386965.1 Mammaliicoccus sp. B-M6 | reverse complement strand
TTAAAGGTAAATTTTTATTATCTGATTTAGCTCGTTTTTTAGTCATAGTGTGAGATCGTCCCTTTTGTTTATTATCTATATCAAGACGACACTTTTCATCAAATTGATGTTGCCAATTGGCAATGATAATAGGATTAATAATTCTAAAGTGATTCGCAGTATCTTGATAAGACAACATATTTTCTTGTCTAAATTTTAAAACAGATAATTTAAATTCGCTAGTATAAACAGTAT
>NZ_JAJNHJ010000103.1:0-234 GCF_022386965.1 Mammaliicoccus sp. B-M6 | reverse complement strand
TGTCAACAAAAACTTAGACAGAATTCATAAGTTTATAAGAGGTTGGTGTTTGATAATTTAATCCTGCATGTAATCTTTCATTGTTATACCAATTTATATACAATTTTAATTCAATCTCTAATTGTTCTATCGTATAGAATCTAGTAGTATTTATGAATTCTGTCTTTACTGCTTTAAATATTGTTTCTGCTACTGCGTTATCATATGGATTTCCCTTACGGCTTAAAGAACGGT
>NZ_JAJNHJ010000102.1:0-237 GCF_022386965.1 Mammaliicoccus sp. B-M6 | reverse complement strand
TTAAAATTTAGACAAGAAAATATGTTGTCTTATCAAGATACTGCGAATCACTTTAGGATTATTAATCCTATTATCATTGCCAATTGGCAACATCAATTTGATGAAAAGTGTCGTCTTGATATAGATAAAAAACAAAAGGGACGATCTCACACTATGACTAAAAAACGATCTAAATCAGATAATAAAAATTTACCTCTAAATGAAAATGAACATGAAGAACTTGAAAGACTTAGAAAT
>NZ_JAJNHJ010000101.1:0-241 GCF_022386965.1 Mammaliicoccus sp. B-M6 | reverse complement strand
GTGATTCGCAGTATCTTGATAAGACAACATATTTTCTTGTCTAAATTTTAAAACAGATAATTTAAATTCGCTAGTATAAACAGTATTTCTATTTTTTACTTCTAAACCTTCTTCTCCAAACTCTTTATATTGATTGACCCAAATCCGAAGGACAGACCAACTTGAAACACCATATTTTAAAGCAATTGTTCTATAACTTTGATGTCCTTCTAAATATTCTTTTACAAGTTTTATTTTGAAT
>NZ_JAJNHJ010000100.1:0-251 GCF_022386965.1 Mammaliicoccus sp. B-M6 | reverse complement strand
GTCCATAAAAGGTGATAAATATAATTTCTGACCATTCATTAATTTGAACTCTGTAATATCTGTTACGACTTTTTGAAATGGGAGACTTGTTTTAAATCTACGATTTAATATATTTTGAGCTACTTTACCAACTTTACCTTTAAAGGAACGATACTTACGTCCTCTATGTGTGAACTTTGTACAAGTTAGATTATATTCTTTCATGATTCTTAGTACTTTTTTATGATTTACGATAAGACCTCTATTTCTTA
>NZ_JAJNHJ010000099.1:0-255 GCF_022386965.1 Mammaliicoccus sp. B-M6 | reverse complement strand
ATTAGTATATTATTTCAAAGGTTTGTCTCCTGTAATTTTTGGGAGATAAGCCTTTTAATTTTGATTTGATTCTTTCGTTATTATAAAAATTAATATATCGATGAATAGCTTGTTCAAGATCTTGAAAATCTTTAAATTTTTGGCCATAATACATTTCTTGTTTTAGTAACCCAAAAAAGTTTTCCATAACTGAATTATCTAGACAATTACCTTTTCTAGACATACTTTGAAATATCTTATGTTCTTTTAATAAAT
>NZ_JAJNHJ010000098.1:0-267 GCF_022386965.1 Mammaliicoccus sp. B-M6 | reverse complement strand
ATTTCTCTTGTACTATATCCTTTAAGTTTCATTTCTACTACTTTATATTTTGTTTCAACTGAATATGCCACTCTTTTCATAGAAAAAACACATCCGTATAAATTCATTTTAATATGAATTCAACGAAAGTGTTTTTATTTTACTCCCACATCCTGGGGTTAGTGCAGAAATTAGGTGCTTCTCATTATTATGCAACAAGTGATGAGTCAACATTTGAAGAACTTGCTAACTCATTTGATTTAATCATTAATACCGTAAGTGCTAATT
>NZ_JAJNHJ010000097.1:0-267 GCF_022386965.1 Mammaliicoccus sp. B-M6 | reverse complement strand
CCTGTTCCCATGCCGAACACAGAAGTTAAGCTCTTTAGCGCCGATGGTAGTTGGGCTTACGTTCCGCGAGAGTAGGACGTTGCCGGGCAAAATTCAATTTTGACCCTTGGGTCTTTTTTTCTTGAAATTTTCTTGAAAAATAAATTGAATTAAATGTTGACACAAGAATATAACAAGTGTATAATAGTTTCTTGTGAGACAAAATGAACATTGAAAACTGAATGACAATATGTCAACGTTAATTCCAATAATTGAGTACTGAAAGTA
>NZ_JAJNHJ010000096.1:0-273 GCF_022386965.1 Mammaliicoccus sp. B-M6 | reverse complement strand
CCTCCTTTCTAAGGATATTACGGAATGACCATTAGGTCATGGAATAACGGAGACATATTGTATTCAGTTTTGAATGTTTATAACATTCAACTTAAGAATGGGCCTATAGCTCAGCTGGTTAGAGCGCACGCCTGATAAGCGTGAGGTCGATGGTTCGAGTCCATTTAGGCCCACCATTTTAAATTGCACATTGAAAACTAGATAAGTAAGTAAAATAGATTTTACCAAGCAAAAAACCGAGTGAATTTCTAACGAAATTCAACAAGCTTAATA
>NZ_JAJNHJ010000095.1:0-289 GCF_022386965.1 Mammaliicoccus sp. B-M6 | reverse complement strand
AATGGCTCTAAAACATGGTGCCGGCCAGAGGACTTGAACCCCCAACCTACTGATTACAAGTCAGTTGCTCTACCAGTTGAGCTAGGCCGGCTTTAAATGGTGGAGAATGACGGGTTCGAACCGCCGACCCTCTGCTTGTAAGGCAGATGCTCTCCCAGCTGAGCTAATTCTCCATTTAAAAATATGTAATATTATTACTTGCCCGGCAACGTCCTACTCTCGCGGAACGTAAGCCCAACTACCATCGGCGCTAAAGAGCTTAACTTCTGTGTTCGGCATGGGAACAGGT
>NZ_JAJNHJ010000094.1:0-290 GCF_022386965.1 Mammaliicoccus sp. B-M6 | reverse complement strand
CTCTATCATTTCTTTTAGTGGATTGATCACTATATCTAATGTAGGACGACTTGAGATTTTGAAACTGATAATCTCTGAACTATATAAGTCCATAAAAGGTGATAAATATAATTTTTGACCATTCATTAATTTGAACTCTGTAATATCTGTCACGACTTTTTGAAATGGGAGATTTGTTTTAAATCTACGATTTAATATGTTTTGAGCTACTTTACCAACTTTACCTTTAAAGGAACGATACTTACGGCCTCTATGTGTGAACTTTGTACAAGTTAGATTATATTCTTTCA
>NZ_JAJNHJ010000093.1:0-294 GCF_022386965.1 Mammaliicoccus sp. B-M6 | reverse complement strand
CTTTCTACTGTTTGACTTCTTAGTTTATATGCTTTTTTTATTGTATCTACAAACCTTAAATCTTCGATTATATCTAAATCATCTTGCCATACATGTCTTCGAATTTCTCTAGTAAAACTTCTATTTTCTGTACATTCATTTAGTAGTGGACATGATTTACATATAATAGGATTAGATTTGTATAATCTATGCCCTGTTGGCATAGTTCTTTTAAAAGTTAGTAATTTATCATTTGGACATATATAACTATCGTAATATTCATCATAAATAAAATCTTTAGTTTTAAATATTCCT
>NZ_JAJNHJ010000092.1:0-321 GCF_022386965.1 Mammaliicoccus sp. B-M6 | reverse complement strand
TCTGGGACCACTTCCTTTCCAATTCCTTGTACTTTTTTAAAATTTCATTTTCTACTTCTTTGCGCTTTAATTCAATTTTTAGCGTCTCAACAGTACTCAATTCTTCATTTCCTTTTCCGTAGGAATATTGTTTACCTACTTGTTGATTGAATCTATGTGTTTCCCCATTTCTATACCATTTCCACCACACTTTAACTTGAGATTCATTTTTAATATTTAAAGCATCCATTATTTCTCTTGTACTATATCCTTTAAGTTTCATTTCTACTACTTTATATTTTGTTTCAACTGAATATGCCACTCTTTTCATAGAAAAAACAC
>NZ_JAJNHJ010000091.1:0-371 GCF_022386965.1 Mammaliicoccus sp. B-M6 | reverse complement strand
ACCAATTAATCACAAAAAAGTACAAAGGATTATGCAAAAACATAATTTAAATTGTAAAGTACGAATGAAGAAATCGAAAAGACCAGGGAATGCATATTATAAGACACATAATCTATTAAATAGAAACTTCAAAGCAGAGAAACCTTTAGAAGTACTTTTAACAGATATCACTTATTTACCCTTCGGGAATACAATGTTGTATCTTTCATCTATCATGGATGCTTACAATGGTGAAATTGTGGCATATAAAATCGGTAATAAACAAAATCAAGAATTAGTAAATGAGACATTAAAACAACTTCAATTGGAACCAGGTACTATATTACATAGTGATCAAGGAAGTGTGTATACTTCTTATGAATACTATGCCC
>NZ_JAJNHJ010000090.1:0-372 GCF_022386965.1 Mammaliicoccus sp. B-M6 | reverse complement strand
CATTTGCAGGTTCAGCAATTGGTGGTATAAGAGAAACACAAGAAATGTTAGACTTCTGTTCAGAACATAACATTAGACCACAAATCGAACTGATTTCAGCAGATCAAATAGACGAAGCATATGAAAGAGTCTTATCATCAAACATTAAATATCGTTTTGTCATAGATACAAGTACAATGTAATAACGTATAAAACTGTCCATATGATAGGCACTTTTTTGATTCACCAAACAAAAAATTCCCTGCTAACGATAACGTTAACAGGGGATGATTTATTGATTTACTTTAAGATTCAACGACGTCTTCCATTTGGGCTTCGAATTCATCTAGTAATGCGCGTACTTCATCTGTTGTTTCTGTACTCATTAATTGA
>NZ_JAJNHJ010000089.1:0-377 GCF_022386965.1 Mammaliicoccus sp. B-M6 | reverse complement strand
CACCATGTTTTAGAGCCATTAGCTCAGTTGGTAGAGCATCTGACTTTTAATCAGAGGGTCAGAGGTTCGAATCCTCTATGGCTCACCATTTAAGCGGGTGTGGCGGAATTGGCAGACGCACTAGACTTAGGATCTAGCGCCGCAAGGCGTGGGGGTTCGACTCCCTTCACCCGCATTATTATTAATATGATTTAAGCATTTAATTTTGCAGAAGTAGTTCAGCGGTAGAATACAACCTTGCCAAGGTTGGGGTCGCGGGTTCGAATCCCGTCTTCTGCTCCATTATTTGCCGGGGTGGCGGAACTGGCAGACGCACAGGACTTAAAATCCTGCGGTAAGTGATTACCGTACCGGTTCGATTCCGGTCCTCGGCACCA
>NZ_JAJNHJ010000088.1:0-384 GCF_022386965.1 Mammaliicoccus sp. B-M6 | reverse complement strand
GCGATTATTAAGCTTGTTGAATTTCGTTAGAAATTCACTCGGTTTTTTGCTTGGTAAAATCTATTTTACTTACTTATCTAGTTTTCAATGTACAATATAATATGGTGGAGACTAGCGGGATCGAACCGCTGACCTCCTGCGTGCAAAGCAGGCGCTCTCCCATCTGAGCTAAGCCCCCTAATTGGGAATTAAATTTTAATGGTGGGCCTAAATGGACTCGAACCATCGACCTCACGCTTATCAGGCGTGCGCTCTAACCAGCTGAGCTATAGGCCCATTCTTAAATTGAATGATATAAACATTCAAAACTGAATACAATATGTCTCCGTTATTCCATGACCTAATGGTCATTCCGTAATATCCTTAGAAAGGAGGTGATCCAGC
>NZ_JAJNHJ010000087.1:0-399 GCF_022386965.1 Mammaliicoccus sp. B-M6 | reverse complement strand
CAGTTAGAAACAATTGAGATAGAGAATCTAACACCATTGTATATAGAAAACTACATCACACAAGAATCTCGAGATATACAAAGTGGTGAGACAAGCACTATTCAGTTACCTCAAACTGATCTTATCAAATTTATATTTGAAGAAGGATTTATAGCAGTTAGACCATCAGGAACAGAACCAAAAATGAAACTGTATTTCTCATTGAATGTAGAGAAATTGGATGATGTGATTGAGGAATTTGAAAGAAAATTTAATTTAAAATAAGCATTATAGTGAAAAGCAACCTTTCAAGAAAAATGAAAGGTTGCTTCAGAGTGTCGACAAAGTCTTAGACTTTGCCGGCATTTTTTTATGCGCATGCTTTCCGCGGGCATGTTCTCAGCCTGTAGTCTTCGAATC
>NZ_JAJNHJ010000086.1:0-416 GCF_022386965.1 Mammaliicoccus sp. B-M6 | reverse complement strand
CTATGACTAAAAAACGAGCTAAATCAGATAATAAAAATTTACCTTTAAATGAAAATGAACGTGAAGAACTTGAAAGACTTAGAAATGAAGTTGAAACATTAAAGGCAGGTATAGCCTATCAAAAAAAGTTACAGGCCTTGACCGACATTTACGGAAGCAAAAATCAGAAATAGTAAAGGGCATTAAGGCATTACATGAAATATATAATATACGATTAAGTATCTTATTTAAAGTCGTTCAAATAGCTAAATCTGTATACTATTATTGGATAAATCAACTTAGTAAAGCTGATAAAGATGAAACATTGATTCAAGTAATAAAAGAGATATGTGAAGAATCAAACCATACCTATGGTTATCGTCGTGTTACACAAGCACTAAGAAATAGAGGTCTTATCGTAAATCATAAAAAAGTAC
>NZ_JAJNHJ010000085.1:0-450 GCF_022386965.1 Mammaliicoccus sp. B-M6 | reverse complement strand
CTTTAGAAACAATTTTATTATTCTCTCTTACCTTAATGTGCATAGCATCAACAAATACATACTTATACTGATGACTAACAATAGGTCTACCAGCCCATTCTTTAATTTCAGGATCTAGGTTTTTTATTACGCCTGAAACAGTGGATTTAGACACAGATTTTCCCGTTAGGGATTCCACAATTTTATTAACATTTCTAGTTGAAACACCATTAATGTATGCTTCTGTCATCGCTAAAATAAGCGATTGGTCAGAACGCGAATATTGATTAAATACTTCAGTTGTAAATTCACCGTCACGTGTTCTTGGAACTTTTAATGTCAGATTGCCAATAGGCATCAGGAAATCACGCTCATAATAGCCATTACGTTGTGCGTTTCTTCCTGAATTCTTTTGTTTATATCCAGCATTAACATACTTATCTCTTTCCATTTCCATGTATGCATTTATGA
>NZ_JAJNHJ010000084.1:0-491 GCF_022386965.1 Mammaliicoccus sp. B-M6 | reverse complement strand
TAACAATGAAAGATTACATGCAGGATTAAATTATCAAACACCAACCTCTTATAAACTTATGAATTCTGTCTAAGTTTTTGTTGACATACCACAACAAACGTTTTCTCAAACTGCTCGTTAAACACTTCAAGTACCCACTTATTTATGAAGTTAAAATGTGAGATATCTCCTGCAATTATCATTACTTCTTTATTCTCAATATTACTTTTATCAATTAAATCTCTCACAAACTTCCGCACTCTTACTTTATACTTCTCTTGACTAGGATTCCATTTAACCCAATGATCAATATGTAAATCGTTTATATATGATATGTTCATTATTTTCCACCTCTTGAAATCTGTCTTAACTCATCAACAAACCTCATAGGCATGTTATGTATGTTTCCCATTCTTATCACCGGCACTGCACCCTTACTAAGGGAGCTCAATAAAAACACTATTTTCTAGGCTGCTAATTCCCTATATTCTATAGGGGATAAGTAGCCTAGT
>NZ_JAJNHJ010000083.1:0-522 GCF_022386965.1 Mammaliicoccus sp. B-M6 | reverse complement strand
TTTGTCAAATTAAGTGTGTAAGTTATTCAAGATACTTAATAACTCTATCTTTAATTTGATCATGTAAAAGAAGCTGGTTCATAACCATAGACCAGTTTGGAATGTAACCAGTGGACCATTTCTTTTGAAGTTCTTTCGTTCGAATAAAGAGTAATTTTAAGAGTGCATTCTCATTTGGGAATGCACCTTTTTTTGTAACCTTTCGGTAACTAGAATGAATACTTTCTACCGCGTTAGTTGTATACATGATTTTACGAATATTACTACCATAATCAAACAGCTGTTCAACGTGAGTGAAGTTACGTTTCCAAACATCAACCGCACCAGGATATTGAGACCATTGTTGTTTAAATGCTTCAAAAGCAGTATGACAAGCTTTAAGTGATGTTGCCCCATAAACCTTTCTTAAAGAAGAAGTAAAAGCTTTATAGTCTTTACTTGGTACGTATTTAATAGAATTCCTAACTAAATGTACAATACATCTTTGAACAATTGTTTTAGGAAAAATAGCCTTAACTCCGG
>NZ_JAJNHJ010000082.1:0-530 GCF_022386965.1 Mammaliicoccus sp. B-M6 | reverse complement strand
TCTTCATTCGTACTTTACAATTTAAATTATGTTTTTGCATAATCCTTTGTACTTTTTTGTGATTAATTGGTTTATTATTTTTTCTATTTAATAAGGCAGTTATTTTTCTATAGCCATACGTAAAACGATGTTTCTTACATAATTCTATAATTTCACGTTCATCCTCAGATATACTGAAATCTTTGTTTTTCCATCTGTAATAATTTGATTTTGGAATATCTAAAGTTTCTAAAATGAGTTTTACTGTATATTTAGATTTTAATTCATTTACTAATTCAACAACTACTTCTGGGACCACTTCCTTTCCAATTCCTTGTACTTTTTTAAAATTTCATTTTCTACTTCTTTGCGCTTTAATTGAAATTTGAGCGATTCAACAGTACTTAACTCTTCTATACCTTTTCCATAGGAATATTGTTTACCCACTTGTTGATTGAATCTATGTGTTTCACCATCTCTATACCATTTCCACCACTTATTAACTTGAGATTCATTTTTAATATTTAAAGTATCCATTATTTCTCTTGTGC
>NZ_JAJNHJ010000081.1:0-588 GCF_022386965.1 Mammaliicoccus sp. B-M6 | reverse complement strand
CGTCTATTAATTGTATCTCTATATTGAGTTTTGCCTGATTGATATCGTTTGATATCGATACCCACATATGCGTTTAATTGTTTATTCGTTTTGAATTTTGTAAGATCTCCTAATTCTCCTATAATCATAGCTACTGTTAGCTTCCCTATACCAGGAATTGAATGCATAACTTCGAAACATTCAAGTTGTTGAGCTAACTCAATCATCTCTTTATCTAGTTGAGACAATTGTTGAATTGAACTTTTTAATTGTTGAATTAATAATCGAACTTTTTTTACTAGAAATGAAGAATGTTTAACATTAGGATAACTTTCTTGTGCTATTTTATTTAATCTTTCAGCATAATTTTGTGCTTTTTGATAAGACAAATTTTTATTAGTGTATTCCATAATACTTGAAGTCAGGCTTTCAATATCTTTTTGACTAACTAAATCTGGGTGTGCATATTCTTCTATAATATTAAGCGCGATTTTTGAATAACGATTTTTAAACAATTTTTCAAGTCCTGGAAAAGTTTGATGAAGTAATTCGATAATCATTATTTTCAATCGATTTTGATCGTTTTCAATTTCAACATGAAATCGAGCT
>NZ_JAJNHJ010000080.1:0-632 GCF_022386965.1 Mammaliicoccus sp. B-M6 | reverse complement strand
TTGGATACTTTTTGGTGTCCTGATTATGTGAATGATGAACAATTTAAAGAAATAGTAGAATTTATTGCTGAAGGTAAAGAATATATTGAAACAGACTGGGAAAATCGAGCATTTGAAATAAAAATTAATTAAGAGAGGATTTTGTTTATGAAAGTAGGATTATTACGAGAAAAGCATAAAAAAGGTGTACTTGGAAGAACACTAACATATATAAGTAATTTTTATAATATAGACTTTTTTGTATTTACTTATGATGATGTTGATCTTGAAAATGAGACAATTGATGGTTTATTTTTTGAAGATGGACAATGGGTAAAAAAGCGTACAGAATTTCCTGATACAGTGGATAATGTACCGATGGATAAACGAAAATATCCTGAAATATCAGAGTGTCGACAAAGTCTTAGACTTTGCCGGCATTTTTTTATGCGCATGCTTTCCGCGCGCATGTTCTCAGCCTGTAGTCTTCGAATCATGCTGTTCCCGCAGGAGTCAGCGCTAAAAAATACCAAAAATTAACAATCCGTTTTATAATATAGTAGAAATTTTATTTAGGAGTTGATTCTATGTTAAATAAATCCGAGAATAAACGTGACCAATATGAAATGATTTCTGTTTCAGAGTTAGTACCT
>NZ_JAJNHJ010000079.1:0-646 GCF_022386965.1 Mammaliicoccus sp. B-M6 | reverse complement strand
ACTACTTTCCCAGCAACCCTTAAAAGGGTTGTTTTATTTTTTCTTCTTTCGAGTTTCTTCCCCAGTAAAAGGATCTATGTACTCTATCATTGTTAACTGTTCTGCTACTATATCCTCTTGTAATTGATTTCTTATATAATTTTCTATCACTTTTTTATTTCTACCAACTGTATCCACATAAAATCCTTTACACCAAAATTTTCTGTTACCATATCTATACTTTAAATGGGCATGTCTATCAAATATCATTAAGCTACTCTTCCCTTTTAAATAACCTACAAATTGAGAGACACTTAACTTTGGTGGAATACTAACTAACATATGAATATGATCTTTACATGCTTCAGCTTCTATTATTTCTACACCTTTTCTTTCACACAATTGTCTTAAAATAATACCAATATCTCTTTTTATTTTCCCATAAATAATTTGTCTACGATATTTTGGTGCAAACACAATGTGGTACTTACAATTCCATTTTGTATGTGCTAAACTGTTTGTGTCTGATGACATTTAATGCATCTCCTCGTGTTGTTAATTTTGGTTGGCTGACCAAATATTATTCTAGCATGTAGAGATGCATTTTTTAATACAACGGTGAAACCATACTGTACCATACGCATAGCGTATGGTTTTAATTACACAA
>NZ_JAJNHJ010000078.1:0-727 GCF_022386965.1 Mammaliicoccus sp. B-M6 | reverse complement strand
TTAGTTAAGATCTTACTGATTCAAAGATTATTTGGCATAAAATCAATGAGGCAAACTATTAAAGAAATTGAAACTAACGTAGCTTACCGTTGGTATTTAGGATTTAGCTTTCTTGATAAAGTCCCTCATTATGGTACATTCAGTAAAAATTATACAAGACGCTTTCATGATACTGACCTGTTTGAACAAATATTCGAAAGAATATTAGAAATTGCGATTAAGAATAACTTAATTGACCACTCAACGTTATTCATTGATTCAACACATATCAAAGCTAATGCGAATAAAAATAAATATATTAATCAAGTTGTAAAAAAGGATACATTACATTTCCAAGAAGAACTTAATAATGAAATTAATCAACAGAGGTTAGCGCAAGGAAAAAAGCCCATAAAAAATAAGAAAAAGGAGGAGTTTAAAAATAAGAAAGTCAGTACTACCGATCCAGAAGCTGGTTACTATGTTAAAGGTGAAAGAGAAAAACAATTTGCGTATAGCTTACATAGTTGTGTAGATAAAAATGGTTTTATAATTGATCAACATGTCACACCTGGAAATATACATGATAGTACACAGTTGAAACCTATGGTTGAAAGATTAGAAGAAAAAAATATGTTGCCAATCACACTAGCAGTAGACTCCGGATACAAAACGCCATTCAATGCGCATTATTTACTAGAGAAATCGATAGTACCTGCAATGCCCTATACAAGACCAAAAGGAAAGC
>NZ_JAJNHJ010000077.1:0-744 GCF_022386965.1 Mammaliicoccus sp. B-M6 | reverse complement strand
GCCGGCCTAGCTCAACTGGTAGAGCAACTGACTTGTAATCAGTAGGTTGGGGGTTCAAGTCCTCTGGCCGGCACCATGTTTTAGAGCCATTAGCTCAGTTGGTAGAGCATCTGACTTTTAATCAGAGGGTCAGAGGTTCGAATCCTCTATGGCTCACCATTTTAAATATACTATATATAAAAATAATTATTTAGCGGAAGTAGTTCAGCGGTAGAATACAACCTTGCCAAGGTTGGGGTCGCGGGTTCGAATCCCGTCTTCCGCTCCATTTTTATTTTTTCTTGCCGGGGTGGCGGAACTGGCAGACGCACAGGACTTAAAATCCTGCGGTAAGTGATTACCGTACCGGTTCGATTCCGGTCCTCGGCACCATTTTTGTTTTTTGCGCCCGTAGCTCAATTGGATAGAGCGTTTGACTACGGATCAAGAGGCTAGGGGTTCGACTCCTCTCGGGCGCGCCATTTTAAATAACGGGAAGTAGCTCAGCTTGGTAGAGCACTTGGTTTGGGACCAAGGGGTCGCAGGTTCGAATCCTGTCTTCCCGACTTCTATTAATACTTATGGGGGCTTAGCTCAGATGGGAGAGCGCCTGCTTTGCACGCAGGAGGTCAGCGGTTCGATCCCGCTAGTCTCCACCATTTTAAAAATAGATTATGAACATTGAAAACTGAATGACAATATGTCAACGTTAATTCCAATAATTGAGTACTGAAAGTACTTCAGAGTGATTGGCTTAACCAATCA
>NZ_JAJNHJ010000076.1:0-775 GCF_022386965.1 Mammaliicoccus sp. B-M6 | reverse complement strand
CAGATAGTGACTCGGATGCAGACAGTGATTCGGATGCAGACTCAGATTCAGACGCAGATAGTGACTCAGATGCAGACAGTGATTCGGACGCCGACAGTGACTCAGATTCCGACTCAGACTCAGATGCGGACAGCGATTCAGACGCAGATAGCGACTCCGATGCAGACAGTGATTCGGATGCCGATAGTGACTCAGACGCAGATTCCGACTCAGATTCAGATAGTGATTCAGACTCAGATGCGGACAGTGACTCGGATGCGGATAGTGATTCGGATGCGGACAGTGATTCCGATGCAGACAGCGACTCCGACTCAGACAGTGACTCCGACGCAGATTCCGACTCAGATTCAGATAGTGATTCAGACGCAGATAGTGACTCAGACGCAGATTCCGACTCAGATTCAGATAGTGATTCAGACGCAGATAGTGACTCAGATGCCGACAGTGATTCCGATGCAGACAGCGACTCAGATGCAGACAGTGATTCCGACGCAGATTCTGACTCAGACAGCGACTCGGATTCAGATAGCGACTCAGACTCAGATAGCGACTCAGACTCAGACAGTGATTCAGATTCAGACAGTGATTCAGATTCAGACTCGGATGCAGACAGTGACTCGGATTCAGATAGCGACTCAGATTCCGATAGTGACTCCGATGCGGACTCAGATTCCGACTCAGATTCAGATAGTGACTCGGATGCAGACAGTGATTCGGATGCAGACTCAGATTCAGACGCAGATAGTGACTCAGATGCAGACAGTGATTCGGACGC
>NZ_JAJNHJ010000075.1:0-776 GCF_022386965.1 Mammaliicoccus sp. B-M6 | reverse complement strand
TTTTGAAGTTTAAACAGATATAGTTGTTTGATCACTACTTATTTTTTTAAAAATAAGTAGCTTAATTAAGCGATAAATGGTCTGTTAGACTTATCAAATCTTTCTTGAATATCCATAAGTACTGCGCCAATTAATCTAAAAGCTGAATCTAGATTAGGGAATGTTTTAACTATTTTTTCTCGTTTTCTGAGTTGCATATTAATATTTTCAACTGAATTAGTAGTTCTTAGATTTTTATGATGTTGAGCAGGAAATCTATAGAATTGTGAGGCATCTTCGAAGCCTTCATCCAATATTTTAATAGCTTCCACATACTTAGGATTACTTTCATATTGTGCAATGAATTCTTCTTTGAGCTGAACAGCATGACGATATGTTGGTGCTTGGAATATTGATTTAAGTAACATTCTAGCTTCTTTAGAGTTCTTTTTAGGAAATCTCTCTACAATATTTTTAAGAAAATGGAATGTACAACGTTGCCAAGATGAATCAATAAACTGTGACTTAATAGATTTAATAAGTCCAGAATGTGCATCAGAGATAATAAGTTCAGGAGTTGTTAAACCACGCATTCTTAAGTCTTCAAAAAACTCTGACCAAGCTAATTCTGACTCTTGATTAGAAATTTTAAAGCCAATAATGTCGCGTTTTCTACTTTCGTTGATACCCATAGCGATATAAACACCTTTAGAAACAATTTTATTATTCTCTCTTACCTTAATGTGCATAGCATCAACAAATACATACTTATACTGATGACTAACAATAGGTCTACC
>NZ_JAJNHJ010000074.1:0-977 GCF_022386965.1 Mammaliicoccus sp. B-M6 | reverse complement strand
GTTTTGTATCCAGAGTCTACTGCTAATGTGATTGGCAACATATTTTTTGCTTCTAATCTTTCAACCATAGGTTTCAACTGTGTACTATCGTGAACATTTCCAGGTGTAACATGTTGATCAATTATAAAACCATTTTTATCTACACAACTATGTAAGCTATACGCAAATTGTTTCTCTCTTTCACCTTTAACATAGTAGCCAGCTTCTTGGTCAGTAGTACTGACTTTCTTATTTTTATATTCCTCCTTTTTCTTATTTTTTATGGGCTTTTTTCCTTGTGCTAACCTCTGTTGATTAATTTCATTATTAAGTTCTTCTTGGAAGTGTAATGTATCTTTTTTAACAACTCGGTTAATATATTTATTTTTGTTCGCATTAGCTTTTATATGTGTTGAATCAATGAATAACGTTGAGTGATCAATTAAATTATTCTTAATCGCAATTTGTAATATTCTTTCGAATATTTGTTCAAACAAGTCAGTATCATGGAACCGTCTTGTATAATTTTTACTGAATGTACCATAATGAGGGACTTTATCAAGAAAGCTAAACCCTAAATACCAACGGTAAGCTACGTTAGTCTCAATTTCTTTAATAGTTTGTCTCATTGATTTTATGCCAAATAGTCTTTGAATAAGTAAAATCTTAACTAAGATAACTGGATCAATAGAAGGACGTCCGTTATCTAAACAGTATTTATCTTCAACAAGTTCATAAACGAAGTTTAAATCTAATACCTTATCTACTTTTCTCAACAAATGATCTTTAGGGACCAATTCTGAAACAGAAATCATTTCATATTGGTCACGTTTATCTTCAGCTTTATTTAACATAGAATCAACTCCTAAATAAAATTTCATCTATATTATAAAATAGTTTGTTAATATTTGGTATTTTTTTAGCGCTGACTCCTGCGGGAACAGCATGATTCGAAGACTACAGGCTGAGAACATGCCCGCGGAAAGCATGCGCATAAA
>NZ_JAJNHJ010000073.1:0-1007 GCF_022386965.1 Mammaliicoccus sp. B-M6 | reverse complement strand
AGTATTGTTAAAATTAAGAAAGTAGGTGGTCTTTTTATGAGAAGAGAGCGTAGAGAATACAGTAATGAATTCAAACAGCAAATGGTTGATTTATACCTTAATGAAAAACCAAGATCTGAAATTATTAGAGAATATGATTTAACCCCATCTGCATTAGATCGATGGATTAATCAGGCAAAAACCTCTGGTTCTTTTGAGCACAAAGATAATCTTACAAAAGAACAAAAGAAATTGATGGAACTAGAAAAAGAAAATAAACAGCTAAAAATGGAAAACGATATTTTAAAGCAAGCCGCGCTGATAATCGGACGAAAATAGATGTGATAAATGAGAATACTCACAAATATTCAGTATCAGCAATGTGCAAAGTCCTACAAATGCCAAGAAGTACCTACTATTACCACCAAAATAACCAACATAAAGTTAATAAAGGAAACAATGATGAGATATTAGCAGATGAAATTGAAGATATATTCATCTCTAATAGACGTTGTTACGGTACACGTAAAATAAAGATTGCTTTATCGAAACGAGGACTATATGTATCTAGGCGGAAGATTGGTGTATTAATGAAACAAAGAAACTTAGTTTCTACTTATACAAAGATGAAATTTAAAGTAACATCAAGCAAGGTAAACCAATCTACTACCAAGAATCATTTAAATCGTAACTTTAAAAAACATAAACAGTATAAATACATTGTTTCAGATTTAACTTATGTCCGTGTGGACAATAGATGGCATTATGTATGCTTATTTAGTGATTTATATAATCGAGAGATTATAGGCTATAGTGTAGGACAACGCAAAAACGCTGACTTAGTATTCAAAGCATTAGCAAGTATAGAAACAAATCTATTTAATATAAGCTATATCCATACAGATAGAGGACGAGAATTTGATAATCAATTAATCGATAAAGTAATTGATGTATTCAATATTAACCGTTCTTTAAGCCGTAAGGGAAATCCATATGATAACGCAGTAGCAGAAACAATATTTAAAGCA
>NZ_JAJNHJ010000072.1:0-1212 GCF_022386965.1 Mammaliicoccus sp. B-M6 | reverse complement strand
CTGTTTATGAAAATCCAAGTTTCATAGATATTGATGATCGTGTCGTATGCAACTACTTATTTGGGTCACATGATAATAGTGGGATTGTCTTAACTAACATTAATAATGAGCGTGTGTTACTAGCTGTAATGGGTGCAGATAACGCGTTTCATAGAGATTTCTTACTGAAAGAAGCAATGGACGAAATTCAATTCGATATTAAAGCGCCTAAATTAGAAGTTGAAACATTCACAGGAGAAAAAGAAATTAATTTTTTAGGTGATACATACTTTGGAGAATTTTATACAGAACGTCGAAAAAAGCGCAATCAAGAAGATGCATTAATGCGTTATGGTTATGATCATTCATTGAAGCATTTAAAGACATTCTTTGATCCAAATGGATATAACATTATCAATTTTGAAGCAGTATTTACTGAAGAAGGTGAAGTATCAAATTTAGAAGGTGCGAAACCATTTTTATTATGGGCAAATGAAGAAAAAACATTAAATGCATTAAGATCATTAAATTTAAATGCTGTTTCTTTAGGAAACAATCATGCGATGGATTTCGGACTTAATCGTTTAAAACAGACTATTGAAGGCTTTAAAAATAACGATTTAAAAGTATTTGGTGCTGGTCTGAACTCTAAAGAAGCTTTAGCACCGATACATTTAAATATAAATAATAGAAATGTATATATTTATAATGGCTATTGGTATCGCAAAATTGCATATCGTAAATTCGATTTTTACGCTATTGGTCATGATGCAGGTGTGGCACCATTATATTTAATAAATGAAGAAATTCGAAGAAAGAAACAAGAAGATCCTAATTGTTTTATAATCGTACAACCTCATTGGGGTGTTGATTTTAAACAAATTTTACCGTATCAAGTTGAGAATGCAGAACAATTAATTCATAGTGGTTGCGATTTAATACTTGGACACGGTCCTCATACAATTCAAAAATTGAGAAGATATAACAACACAGTGATTGTTTATAGTATGGGAAATGGGATTTTTAATAGTAACGGTGAATTTGATAAACATGATGCATTACCATATGGTTTCTTAACTAAATTGAAGTTTCTTGAAAATGATGAAATTAAACTTAGATTAGTGCCATTCTACGCAAATAATTTGGATACTTTTTGGTGTCCTGATTATGTGAATGATGAACAATTTAAAGAAATAGTAGAATTTATTGCTGAAGGTAAAGAATATATTGAAA
>NZ_JAJNHJ010000070.1:0-1463 GCF_022386965.1 Mammaliicoccus sp. B-M6 | reverse complement strand
GGTACTGCACCCCTAAAGTTAGAGTAAAAAAACTAACTTTAGGGGTGTTTTAATATGACAAAATATAGTGATGAATTTAAGTTGAAAGTTGTAAGAGATTATCTAGATGGCCATTATGGTTATCGAAAATTAGCTAAAAAATATAATATACCTGATAAAATTATTATACGAACATGGGTAAAAGCCTTTCAATCATTCGGTGTAGATAGCATTAAAAAGAAACAGAAAAAGACAGTTTATTCTGTTACATTCAAAATAAATGTATTAAACTATATGAAAAGAACAGGCGATTCCTTCCAAGATACAGCGATTAAATTTGGCCTAAATACCCCATCTATTATTGTGCGATGGAAAAAGATATATGACAAAGAAGGTGTGGAAGGACTCGAAAAGCCGAAAGGACGACCTCCCATGAAAAAGAAGAAACAGAAGAAATCTAATCAAAACCTATCACGAGAAAAAGAGTTAGAGCTAGAAAATGAAAATCTTCGATTAGAGAATGCTTATTTAAAAAAGTTGAACGCTTTTCGAGAGAATCCGAGTGCCTTTCTAGAAAAGCACAAGCAGCAGTGGCATTCGAACTCAAAGAAGAAGGATTCAAATTAAAAGATATCTTAGTAAAGGTTGGTATACCAGAAGCAACCTATCATTACCATGCCAAACAATTACAAAAGGAAGATTTAGATAAAGGTTGGAAGAAAAAGATCATTGAACTTTTTCAAAAACACAACGGTAAATACGGCTATCGTCGTATATATTTAGCTTTGAGAAATCAAGGTTATCTCATTAACCATAAGAAAGTACAACGAATTATGCGAGAACTAGGATTAAAATGTCAAAAATTCACACGTAAATCACGCTATCAATCATACAAAGGTACAGTTGGTAAAGTGGCTGAAAATCGCTTGAATCGTAGATTCCATACATCTATTCGACTTCAAAAATTAGTGACAGATATCACTGAATTTAAATGTGCTGAAGAACAAAAATTATATCTCAGCCCTATTATGGATTTATACAATGGGGAAATCATTTCTTATGGTATATCCAGAAGACCAACATTAGACTTAGTACTTCAATCATTGGATAAAGCAGTTACAATCATTAAGCATGAAGCACCATATCGTACGACGATACATTCTGATCAAGGTTGGCATTATCAGCATAATGCATGGATTAGAAGATTATCGGAACAAAGGATTTATCAAAGTATGTCACGTAAAGCGACGTGTGCGGATAATGCTTCTATGGAGAATTTCTTTGGCATCATGAAGCAGGAAATGTATCATGGAGAAGAACTTGTTAACTATGAAACATTAAAAAGAAGAATTGAGGATTACATCTATTGGTATAACAATGAACGTTTGAAATTAAAATTGGCTGGACGAAGTCCAGTACAATACCGAACTCAATCCAGCCAATTAATAGCATAATGGAAACTCTAACTTTGGGGGGTCACTACC
>NZ_JAJNHJ010000069.1:0-1923 GCF_022386965.1 Mammaliicoccus sp. B-M6 | reverse complement strand
AGTTTAATCATGATTTTAGTGGAAAATATTAATCCATATAAAAAAACAAACTGAACTTATAAATTTAAGTTCAGTTTGTCCACAGTCTGAGTCTTAAGCGATTAGCTTAAGACTTTTTTCATTAATTATATATACCGGTGGTCGGGTTCGAACCGACACGTCCTCGACGGACACGGGATTTTGAGTCCCGCGTGTCTGCCAATTCCACCACACCGGCTTAATAAAAATCCTACAAAAAAATCTTCCCAATGGAAGAAATAAATGGAGCGGAAGATAGGACTTACACCTATATCTCATTCCGGGAAGGAATGTATTCTAAGAGTTGAAATACTCCCGCATTTTAATAAATAACAGTATTAATAATAATGGAGCGGAAGATAGGACTTGCACCTATATCTCATTCCGGGAAGGAATGTATTCTAAAAGTTGAAATACTCCCGCAAAGTTATTAATGGAGGCGGCAACCGGATTTGAACCGGTGAATAGAGGTTTTGCAGACCTCGGCCTTACCACTTGGCTATGCCGCCAGACTACTGGGCTAGCTGGATTCGAACCAGCGAGTGACGGAGTCAAAGTCCGTTGCCTTACCGCTTGGCTATAGCCCATTAATATAAAATAAGGGCGGCTGATGGGAATCGAACCCACGAGTGTCGGAACCACAATCCGATGCGTTAACCACTTCGCCACAGCCGCCATGGCAGGGGCAGTAGGAATCGAACCCACACCAAAGGTTTTGGAGACCTCTATTCTACCGTTGAACTATGCCCCTATTAAATTAAAATAATAATGGTGGAGGGGGGCAGATTCGAACTGCCGAACCCGAAGGAGCGGATTTACAGTCCGCCGCGTTTAGCCACTTCGCTACCCCTCCGTTAGATGGTGCCGGCCAGAGGACTTGAACCCCCAACCTACTGATTACAAGTCAGTTGCTCTACCAGTTGAGCTAGGCCGGCAAAAAGTTAAAAGATGGCTCAGGACGGAATCGAACCGCCGACACAAGGATTTTCAGTCCTTTGCTCTACCGACTGAGCTACTGAGCCATACATTGATTTTTAAAAAATGGCGGTCCCGACGGGAATCGAACCCGCGATCTCCTGCGTGACAGGCAGGCATGTTAACCGCTACACCACGGGACCATCATTAAAGCTATTGCGGGAGGCGGATTTGAACCACCGACCTTCGGGTTATGAGCCCGACGAGCTACCGAACTGCTCCATCCCGCGATAATAATATTAAGTTACAAATATAATGGCGGAGGAAGAGGGATTCGAACCCCCGCGAGCCGTTAAGCCCCTGTCGGTTTTCAAGACCGATCCCTTCAGCCGGACTTGGGTATTCCTCCAATATATAAGTATGGACCTTGCAGGACTCGAACCTGCGACCCAACGGTTATGAGCCGTTTGCTCTGACCAACTGAGCTAAAGGTCCAAAATTTAAAATATGTATCATATTGAAAATTTTAATGGCGGCGGAGGGGATCGAACCCCCGACCTCACGGGTATGAACCGTACGCTCTAGCCAGCTGAGCTACGCCGCCATAATGGTATTATTTTTAAATGGTGGAGACTAGCGGGATCGAACCGCTGACCTCCTGCGTGCAAAGCAGGCGCTCTCCCAGCTGAGCTAAGCCCCCATTTAATATGTAAATTTTTAAAGAGTCGGGAAGACAGGATTCGAACCTGCGACCCCTTGGTCCCAAACCAAGTGCTCTACCAAGCTGAGCTACTTCCCGTAACCAAAATGGTCATTACGCGCCCGAGAGGAGTCGAACCCCTAACCTCTTGATCCGTAGTCAAACGCTCTATCCAATTGAGCTACGGGCGCATATTAATATGGTGCCGAGGACCGGAATCGAACCGGTACGGTAATCACTTACCGCAGGATTTTAAGTCCTGTGCGTCTGCCAGTTCCGCCACCCCGGCA
>NZ_JAJNHJ010000068.1:0-1968 GCF_022386965.1 Mammaliicoccus sp. B-M6 | reverse complement strand
ATATATCACGATAACTCAATGCATATCTTAGATAGTAGCCAACGGCTACAGTGATAACATCCTTGTTAAATTGTTTATATCTGAAATAGTTTATACAGAAGACTCCTTTTTGTTAAAATTATACTATAAATTCAACTTTGCAACAGAACCGAAAAATGACTAACTATTACTTAATTAAAATAGATGATATGTTTAAGAATAACAAACATTATAAAGTAATTAATAAGTCGAAAGAACTTGATGAAATAATATATAATTTTGATTATTTAACTAAAAATATATAGTTTTGATTTTATGTTAAAAATTATATTGAGAGAAAATCTGAATATTGATATTTAAAAACCGCATCACTACCCGATAAGCAGAAGCATATCATAAGTGATGCGGTTTTTTCAGCCGCTTAGTAAAGGGATTTTGAACGTATCATACTGTATGAGGTTTTTAAAAAGAGTACTTATGTTTGCTTGAGAGCTATCATCGGTGATGCGATTTTTCGGCTTTTTGTAAAGGGATTCAGACCGTATCAGAACGTATGAGGCTTTTGAGAATTGCCGTTATATTTTATAAATTGTAAGGCCTTGTAGAGTAATTTTGGATAAATCATAATAAATATTTTGAAAGGTAAAGTTAGTTAATGAAGTGAAAAACAACATACATACTCTATTATCAATAAATAATTAATTGAAAATCTCATGCAATATTGATCGTTAAGTAGAAGATATTATTTATTATTTGGACTTCAAATTTTAATTGCTTGGTCTATTTATAATCAAATTAAATTTATAGTATATTACTTATAATAGTGAATTATAAATTGATGAAATAGATACAGAACAATTAGATAATTATGATATGTCTGATTTAAATCAAGAATCTATAGAAGGATATAGAAAACTTTTATTAAGGAATACTAATGATGAAAGATATGCGACTATGAACCAACTGGATCTAATGATAGAATTAGGAGCATACCGAAAAGATAGAAATTCGAAAGATAGGCAATAAAAATTTAAATGTATATAGTTTTAAAAAAAGTGATGATAAAATTAACAGATAATATTGGGAAGTCATTTAGTTTAAATGCTGATTTGACTAGACAGAATTAAGCAAATGATTTAAAAATGGTATTTCTTGAAGCGCTGATTAATACGTTAATGCTTGTATATTATGATACTAAGCAAAATATTAAAATAGTTAATTGTGAGGATTTTATTGAGTTTTATAAACTGGATAATATGAGATTAAATAAAGAAGTTTTTATTCATGAAGGACACTCAAAAGTTAGAATTAGTATATTATCGACATTTTTCAGAAGAATAGAGTACTCAGAAAAATCTAGTTTCGAATGGCCGAGGATATTATGATTTTTAATATATAAAATTTAACATATTATAAAACAATATTTGAAAATCTTAGTTTTCTAAAATAAAATTAATATATTAAAGGTCTAATTAGTAAGTTCAAAAAGTGATTATAGATTATTTCTATTAATTTATTTATGAAGGAGTAAAGTTTATGAATAATTATAAAGTCTTGGCTATTCGTCTAAATGACAAAAAAGTACTATATGAAAAAGGCGATAAAGACAAAAATGATTATGGATTGGGTAATGCTTTATTTTTAAATTATGTCTTAGATTTACTGAAATATAAAAAGATTAAGCTACAAGCAAGTGTGAAAATTAGTGAATATATTTCTAAAATTTCTATAAAAGATAAAGTATTTTTGGAAAAAGGGAAAGAAGTTACGATATATAAGTTATTACAATTAGTAATTAACCTTAATTGTAATGCAGCTGTTTTAGCTATCGCAGAATATCTAGATCCTACTAGAAATAATCCTTCTATTAAAGTGAAAATGAAGCGAGATGAGTACGGTTTAGAAAAGCAGGTTGCTATAAATATTAGTGGTAGAAAGATGAAAAATAAGCCTCAATCTTATACGATAAAAGATCTTTTGAAGATTGGA
>NZ_JAJNHJ010000067.1:0-2103 GCF_022386965.1 Mammaliicoccus sp. B-M6 | reverse complement strand
ATATTGGTAACATTTCTTTAGGCATCGCTTTTGTAGCAGGTAAAAATCTTGTTCCTAAACCTGCAGCAGGTATAATTGCTTTTTTTATTTTCATTATTTTTCTTCCTCTCTTGAATAACTTGATTTTAAATATTAATTTTCTTAACTTCATTTATTAATTCTTTAAAATTATTTACTGCACTTTCATAACTAAGTTCTTTTTTATTTTCAACATTATTTAATGGATTTTGTTTAATTTTCACCATTGCATCAGCAAATGCATCAATATTATCTGCCTCAATTAAATAACCATTTTCACCATCAACAATTATTTCGCTTGGACCATATTTAATATCATAAGAAATAGTTGGACAATTTTCATTGATACTTTCCATAACTGTTAATGCAAACCCTTCAAATTTACTTGTCAATAACGATGCTAAGGACTCCCTGAATGCTAAACCAGGATTACTAGTAAAATCATGTATTTCTACATAATTTTCAAGTTCATTTTCTTTAACAAGTTTTTTAATTTCATCTTTCTCTTTAATATCTGTGCCACCATATAAAACAAGTTTAGTATCAAACCCATGCTGATTAAATTTCTTAAAACCTTTAATAAGATGAGGCATCTGTTTTTGTTCATTAAATCTACCTAAATAAACGAATTTGTCTTTCTTTTCAGCAATTTCATTTGATTTCTCAATAAAATGTGGTATAACTGTAAATTTTTCATTTTCTATATTAAATTCTTCTTGAATATCTCTTTGTTGAGAATGAGTAAGTAAATAATATTTAGTTACTTTATCAGAATTATTCAATGCATATTTATAGGAATTTTTAATTTCTCCATCCACTTTATGAGCATTATGAAAGACTAGTATTGGTTTTATGTCCACCTTACAATCCAATAAAGGGCGATCTAAAAGTCTTGCATCATTAAAAACTATATCCCCTTTTTTAAATAAACAATTAAAGAAATACTTAAATAAATCTTTTTCTGTTTTGTAAATACTATTAAGAATTCCATCCTTATATGTATAAATATATTCTAATTTATTAGCTTCATTATCTTCATAATATTTCTTACAATAAATGTTACCTTCTAAGTCATAAAAGTTTTCCGCTAATTTTTTGTTAAATTTAGGACTATAATTGGTAATCTTATGGAGTATACCATTTATATTGTACTCCCATCTTTCTGTTTTATGCTTTGTACCTGTAACAAAATAATCCTCAAACTTAACAATTTCAGAATTAGGATAATATTGACGGTATAGGATATACCTATCATTGTCATTGTCATAATACCTTACGCAATTTTTATCATAATTGGGTACAGCATAATAATTTTTTACTCTAACTGGTTGATGCACTGAAATATCAACTTCAACATTATTTAAATTATGTAATTTAAAATTTGATAACCAATCATATATATTCACAATATGAGTATCTTCATTTAAAGTATTCTTTCTAATAAACGTTGAATAAACACACTCATAATTCGGATTATAATTAGTAGTTAAGATTGTTTGTTTTACATTTAGCTCGTTATTGTATAAAGCAATTCTACGTAGTAATGCTTTGGTTCTCCCTGCATGCATTTCAGGTAATGTAGATGTAACAGTATAAATCATGATTAATCATCTCATTTCATTTTTATGTTGTGAAAATAGTTATTATATAAAGTTAAATATGAATATATAAATTGATATTGACCAATGTGGCATATGTGGTCAATTCTACTTTCAAATAACAACTAATTTTCTTTGTTCCTTTGTTTTTTGCATGATCCAAAAGTATTGAAAAAAGAACAATTTTCATACAACGATTATATCATGTTTAGTAAAAATAAAAATATAAACATTTAAATTTTGTCATTGTTTCTTCATTTCAAATAAAATAACAATGAATTGTAATTTTACTAATTTAACTTTCAAAATACTTTAATAGCATAAAATATCCAGTTATAACTTTCACCAAATTTAATCGTGCACAAAAAAGCAACCTTTCATTTTTCTTGAAAGGTTGCTTCAGACTGTGGACAAACTGAACTTAAATTTATAAGTTCAGTTTGTTTTTTTATATGGATTAATATTTTCCACTAAAATCATGATTAAA
>NZ_JAJNHJ010000066.1:0-2218 GCF_022386965.1 Mammaliicoccus sp. B-M6 | reverse complement strand
GCACCTGCAAATGTTGGTGAGAGTGTCTTATCTTTATATTGACCTAGTTCTTGATAAATATTGTCTAAAACATCTTTGAAAGTTTGATTATCTTGTGAAAGTTGTTCTTTATATTTAATCAATAGTGCTGCTGTTTGTATCGCATCTTTATCTCTTGAGAAGTCTTCTACTAAATAACCATGGCTTTCTTCGAAAGCTAAGACTAGTTGTGATTGTTTTTCTTCTAATTGCTTTAATTGTTCTGAGATGTATTTGAAACCTGTTAACACATTGATAACTTCAATGTTCAATGATTGTGCTAATTTTTCACTTAAAGCACCTGTTACGACAGATTTAATCATGTATTTATGTGCATCACTTGTTAATTGCGCATGTCTTAGTTTAATGAGTAATAGTCCAATCTCATTACCATTGAAATATCTTGTTGTCCCATCTTCATAACGTTCAACAATACCGATTCTGTCAGCATCTGGATCAGTTGCGATAATGAGTTGCGCCTGTTCTTTCTCAGCTAATTGTTTACTTAAATCAAATGTATCTGATTCTTCTGGATTGGCTATACGCACTGTTGGAAAATCACCGTTAGGTGTAGATTGTTTTTCTTCAACAACATAGTTTGTATATGACAAATCTTCAAGCACATCAGACAATAAAGGCAGACTTGTGCCATGTAAACTTGTTAAAATTGTTTTTGTTTCAGCTGATTCAAATGAACCAACAAGATTTTTAACCGCTGCTTTATAAGCTTTAGTTGTTTCATCTTTAAATGGTAAGATCAGTTCGCGTTCTTGTAACGCTTCAAAGTCGTCTGTTTGTATATTTAATGGGTCTTCTACTGTATCAATATAACGGCTTAATTCTAATGAAGGCTCTGTTAATAACTGGCCACCATCTGAACCATATACTTTAATTCCGTTATAATTCTTAGGGTTATGGCTTGCCGTAATCATAATACCCGCAGTTGTTTTCAAGTGTCGTACTGCGAATGACAGTTCTGGTGTTGATTTGTATGTTTCTGGCAAGATAACTTCAATACCATTGGTACCTAATACTTTCGCGATTTCTATCGCAAATTCTTTAGATAAATGACGTGTATCAAAATGAATCACGATTTTAGGCGTATTTGAAATATACGTTAAATATTTAGCTAAACCTAGCGCAAACTTTTGAATCGTGAATTTATTCAATCTACCTGGTCCTATACCGAAGGTACTTCTAATACCAGCTGTTCCAAATGATAAGACATCTGTAAATCCAGCTGCTACTTCTTCTTCTGTTTGAACATTATGAAACTGTTCAACTAAGCTTTCAGATATTCTTTCTTCCCATTGTGCTCTCAAAGTTCTAGCTCCTTTACTTAAATATCTAATGTTTGAATATAGCGTTTAATTTCATCACGCATTTCTTCATCTTTCAATGCGTACTCTATCGTCGTCTTCACAAATCCAATTTTTTCTCCGACATCATAGCGTTGTCCTTCAAAATCATACGCGTAAACTTTATCATCTTTATTTAAACGTTCGATCGCATCTGTTAATTGAATTTCTCCGCCACTACCTTCAGTTTGATTCTCAAGATAATCAAAGATTTCAGGAGATAAAACGTATCTACCCATAATCGCTAGATTTGATGGTGCAGTTCCTTGTTCAGGTTTCTCCACAAAACGATTCACTTCGTATAAACGACCATCTTGTGAATTCGGGTCAATGATGCCATAACGATGTGTTTCTGATTCAGGTACCGTTTGTACACCAATTACTGATTTCCCTGTTGCTTCATATTGTTCCATTAATTGTTTAATAGCTGGATTATCCGATTCAACAATGTCATCACCTAACAATACTGCGAAAGGTTCATTTCCAATAAATTGCTTCGCTGTGTGAATTGCATGTCCTAATCCTTTTTGTTCCTTCTGTCTAACATAGAAAATATTCGCTAATTCTGTTGAATATTGAACTTTATCAAGTAATTCAAGTTTTCCTTTTTCATATAAAGTTGTTTCAAGTTCCTTTTGAATATCGAAATGATCTTCAATTGCGCGTTTATGTTTACCAGTTACAATGATAATATCTTCAATTCCAGCACGTGACGCTTCTTCTACAATATATTGAATTGTTGGTTTATCTAATATTGGTAACATTTCTTTAGGCATCGCTTTTGTAGCAGGTAAAAATCTTGTTCCTAAACCTGCAGCAGGTATAATTGCTTTTTTTATTTT
>NZ_JAJNHJ010000065.1:0-3147 GCF_022386965.1 Mammaliicoccus sp. B-M6 | reverse complement strand
TTTTAGGTACTAACTCTGAAACAGAAATCATTTCATATTGGTCACGTTTATTCTCGGATTTATTTAACATAGAATCAACTCCTAAATAAAAGGCTTAAACAATTATTGTTTAAGCCTTTTATTTATAGAGACAGAATTCCGAGAAATGTCCGTAAGAGGTGTTGTTAGGGACAGAATTCTGAAAAATGTATCTAAATGAGCGCACTCTAACTACCAGAATTCAGAATAATGGAAGTTAGCGCGTTCTAACTACCACAATTCAGAATAATGAAATCAAGATCCTAACAAGATTCTAACAAAATCTATCGCCTAACTATCAACATCATCTCCGTTAAACATCTTACAACTAAATTTAACACAACAAAAAAGCATATCACTTTAACGTTTCGTTAAGTGATATGCTTTTCATTTGATGTCGTATGATGTTTATAGCCAACCGTTTTCGCGGTATTTCTTTTTAAGTGTAAAACCAAAGCCCATTGTTGCAACGATTAACAATACTGCTAATAACATAAACAACATTGAACCTTCTGCTAATGCAAAGCTAAACACTAAAAGGAGAAATGTTACAATTAAAGCAAGTAGTACGAATATTGCTTTAGATTTCTTCATTTATATCCATCCTTTAACCGTTTTCATTATTTTATTATGCTTCACATTTAAAGAAAAATCAACCTGTTGATTAAAACGGTACCAAATAAAAAATATGGAAATTTGAGTAAATCTGTTCAATAATAGTTATTTTTCAAACGATTTATGTTATAATTATCAAGTTATAAATTTAAGTCGAATAAATGTCGATTAATTTAAATCGGAGAGGAAAATTTTTTGCATGACTAATTTAAGAGAAAATGTACGTAACATTGCGATTATTGCCCACGTTGACCACGGAAAAACAACTTTAGTAGATGAATTATTAAAGCAATCTGGTATTTTTCGTGAAAATGAACATATAGCAGAACGTGCGATGGATTCAAACGACCTTGAAAAAGAACGCGGTATTACGATATTAGCTAAAAATACGGCAATTGACTATAAAGATCACCGTATCAATATACTAGATACACCAGGACATGCTGACTTTGGAGGAGAAGTTGAGCGTATTATGAAAATGGTTGATGGTGTTGTATTAGTAGTAGATGCTTATGAAGGAACGATGCCTCAAACACGTTTCGTGCTTAAAAAAGCATTAGAACAAAATTTAAAACCAGTTGTAGTTGTTAATAAAATTGATAAACCATCTGCAAGACCAGAACAAGTTGTAGATGAAGTATTAGACTTATTTATTGAATTAGATGCTAATGATGAGCAACTTGAGTTCCCAGTTGTATATGCATCTGCATTAAGTGGTACTGCTAGTTTAGAGTCTGATAAACAAGACGAAAACATGCAATGTCTATATGAAACAATTTTAGAATATGTACCAGCACCTGTTGATAATAGAGATGAGCCATTACAATTCCAAGTTGCATTATTAGATTATAATGACTATGTTGGACGTATTGGTGTAGGACGTGTATTCAGAGGTACAATTAAAGTTGGACAACAAGTATCATTAGTTAAGATTGATGGTAGCGTTAAAAACTTCAGAGTTACAAAAATCTTTGGTTTCTTTGGTTTAAACCGTATAGAAATTGATGAAGCATACGCTGGTGACTTAATCGCTATTAGTGGTATGGAAGATATTAACGTAGGTGAAACAATTACACCTCAAGATCATGTTGAAGCTTTACCAATTTTAAGAATTGATGAGCCGACATTAGAAATGACATTCTCAGTTAATAATTCTCCATTCGCTGGTAAAGAAGGTACTTACGTAACAGCTCGTAAGATTGAAGAAAGATTAGAAACACAATTAGAAACAGATGTATCTTTACGTGTAACACCTACAGATTCACCTGATGCATGGGTTGTAGCAGGACGTGGGGAATTACATTTATCTATTCTTATTGAAAATATGAGACGTGAAGGTTATGAATTACAAGTTTCTAAACCTCAAGTTATTGTTAAAGAAATAGATGGCGTTAAATCTGAGCCTTATGAACGTGTTCAAATTGATGTTCCTGATGAATATACAGGTGCAATTATTGAATCTTTAGGATCACGTAAAGGTGAAATGGTTGATATGCAATCTAACGAAAATGGACAAACTAAATTAATCTTTATCGTTCCAGCTCGTGGATTAATTGGTTACACTACTGAATTCATGTCAATGACTCGTGGTTATGGTATCATTAACCATACATTCGATTCTTACCGTCCAAGAATTAAAGGACGTATTGGTGGAAGAAGAAATGGTGTTCTTGTATCAATTGATAAAGGTGTAGCAAGTACTTATGCTATCTTGAACTTAGAAGATAGAGGTGTAAACTTCATGGAACCAGGTACTGAAGTTTATGAAGGTATGATTGTTGGTGAAAATACTCGTGAAAACGATCTAACAGTTAACATTACAAAAGTTAAAGCAGCTAACAACATCCGTTCAGCTACTAAAGAACAAACAACAACTATGAAAAAACCTAGAATTTTAACACTTGAAGAAGCGTTAGAATACTTAAATGATGACGAATTAGTTGAAGTAACACCTGAATCAATTCGTTTAAGAAAGAAAATTTTAGATAAAGCAGAAAGAGAAAGAGCTCAGAAGAGACAAAAAATGGCTGAACAAGAAGAGGAGTGATATAGATGCTCTTAGTTGCTAAAAATGTAAGTGTTAATCCAACAGAAAGGCTTTCATTTTTTGGTAAGTTATTTAGAGTAGATGAGAACCCAGAGCTTGGTATGTGGCTTTTATTATTAACGATTTTTGTATTAAGTGCGATTGTTTATAATTTAGGGTTTGCAAGAAAACTAAAGTTTTGGCAAAACATTATTATCTATATATTACTGTTTTTAGGTTGTTTATTATTAACGTTTCTAGCGGTATTCTTGCCTGTAGGAGAAAGTTTAATAATAGCAGCAATTGTTTTAGGTCTATATCGTTACAGACTTCATAAAGAACGAAGTAGCGGTAAACAACAATAAAAAAAGGCGGCTCATAAGTGCACTAACCCCAGGATGTGGGAGTAAAATAAAAACACTTTCGTTGAATTCATATTAAAATGAATTTATACGGAGGTGTTTTTTCTATGAAAAGAGTGGCATATT
>NZ_JAJNHJ010000064.1:0-3151 GCF_022386965.1 Mammaliicoccus sp. B-M6 | reverse complement strand
ACTAGGCTACTTATCCCCTATAGAATATAGGGAATTAGCAGCCTAGAAAATAGTGTTTTTATTGAGCTCCCTTAGTAAGGGTGCAGTGCCAATCAATATATGGCGTGTTTTTTATATGGAGAAATCATTTATAAAAATTTCCGTAAAACAATTTATAGATATACTTCAACGGTTTATTAAACCTATTCTTTTTTCGTATAAATTGTTGTAAAAAAATAACATAATAATTATCATTTTGTTTATCCAATATTTTAATTACTTTTTTTGTTATAAATTTGCTTTTTTTTGGGTATTACATATATAGCTATACTAGAGAAAGAGGTAAAACCATGGTTATGAACAACGGGAAAGGCTATTATGAAGATATCAGTGATGATTTGTTGTATGTTTCACAATCTATTAGTCAAAAAATCTCATCTGAAGATTTTAATTTATCAGATGAGAAGGAGATTATTAAAGACATTCTAGAAAAGTTGGAATCCCAATCCTCAGAATAATTCGTTATATACCGTCATAACGACTGCTCAAACTCCCATAGCAATCGTTATGATTTTTACTTTTTAAGATTAAAATATGCTTTAATCAAAGGCACCTCTTGATTGATTAATTCTTCTTGTGTCATATCAGTTGCATGTTCACCCCAAAATGATAATGCAGATCCTTTAACATTTTGACTATTCACTTCATTATAAGGACTCTTATTATAATAAAATTTGTTATATGCATATGCCCAACCTATATATTCAGCCTGTTCATTAATATCGTCCTGGCTAAACTGTTTTGAAGGCAAGAAATATAACGAATAATAATTATAGTTATATACATCAAAATAATATTTATCAAAATCTTCTACAGTTAAATTAGATTTATTGTCTTCATTTTGCTTCCAATATAATATTGAATAATGGTAATTTAAAGACTTCACCCCTTCATGCATGACCATATCATTCCACATCTGTGGCTCATATCCTTGTTGAAATGCATAGTCACCTATTTGATTCATATATTCTATAAAGCTATTTTGATGCGCACCTCCACCTGCTACTTCATCCCCACCGAGTACAATTCGTTGTTGTTCTGAAAATTGAGGTTGTTTAAACAACTCTGTTATTTCATCAATTTGTCTATTTGTAACATCTACTGCTTTACGATTTGAGAAAAAATCTAAAGTGTTATCACTATAATCACTGATTATTTCTTGATATAATGATTTATCATTTTGTTTAATCAAAGATAAAAAAGCTTTGGAATGAGAGGGAAAATCCATATCTGGAATGACCATTACATTTAAATCATTACTATACTCAATAAGTGATTTCACTTCTGTTTTTGTTAAATAATATGGATTAGAAAAACTTTTACGATCAAAATATTCTGATTCAATTGCGTAATTTTCATCATCTAAAAAATGTAATTGAAGGTATTGACCATTATGATCATGTATATATTTAACGATGGTTTTTAAAGTTTCTAAGGAATATGATTTTCTTGCGATGTCTACAGTGATACCTTTTTGTATATTTTCAGCTTGTACTTCATTGTTTAAAAAAGTGAAACTTAATAAAACAGATAAAGTGATTAGTATTTTACTTTTCATGTTGTCACCTTTTTCTATATAGTATGCAAACTGTTTTAATATGTATATACAAAAATGCTTTTTATTAACTAAGCAAATTCTCTACTTCTCAGTATATCTCGGGTTATCTTTATTAAGTGTCCAATTACCTGTTGTTAAATATGAGGCATAGGCAGACCAACAAACATAAGGGATTAATAACAACCCTGCTGACTTATTCACTTTATAAAATTGAACAGTTGTTAAAATGACTGCACTCAATAAAACATAACTTTCAATAAGTGCTGTACCTCTTAATTTATATTTAAAATAAAGAATTGACCATAAATAATTTAAGCCCAACTGACTATAATAAGTAGTCTGTGTTGATTTAGTAGCACGCTCTTTCGTTATAATAGAATGTGCGATACCCATGCTTAAATATAGTATAGGCCATACAATTGGGAATATATACCCAGGTGGTGAGAATGGTGGTTTTTTATTTTTAGAATAGTCCTTTCGTGCGTTTTGAACAGCATATTTTCCGATTAGTCTACCACCAACTAACGGTGCTGAAATGATACCAGCGTATTTCAATATTTTACTTAATTTCATACAGAATCACCTTTTCAAAAGTTTGATGTCTAGTATATATACCCGAATTTGTCTATCATTAAAATAAGAACTTTTATAAAAGGAGTAATACAAGTGAAAATATTAATTTTAGGTGCTACAGGCAGAGTTGGACAAGAAGTATTAACACACGCACTATCGGACGGTCATGACGTAACCGTACTCGTTCGCGATAAAAATAAATTATGCGTCGACCATCAATCTGTAAGACTAATCGAAGGAAATGTATTAAATCCAAATGATATTCAAAAAGCAGCTGAATGTAACGACATTATTGTAAGTGCATTAAGTACAGACGGCTCCACTACATTATCAGAAGCTATGCCATTAATTATTGAAACAATGTCACAACAAGGCATTAAACGTATCATCACAATAGGTACTGCTGGCATATTACAAAGTCGAACTGACAAGAATTTACTACGCTATCAATCTAACGAATCTAAAAGACGCACAACACGTGCAGCAGAAGAACATCATAAAGTTTATACAATGCTTAAAGATTCAGAGCTAGATTGGACAATCATATGCCCAACCTATTTACCAGATGGCGAAAGAATCGGACAATACAGAGTCGAACGAGACTACTTACCAGAGAATGCCGTGAAAATATCTGTCCCAGACACAGCAGACTTCGTTTACGATCAAATATCGTCCGACGTATTTATTCAATCACGCGTTGGAATAGGATATTGATATAGAATTCTGAAATAGATTATAAAGACAATTCAACAAATACAAATGAAGCGACAACTGCAACATTATTCGCAATGTTAGGAAGTTTATTGTTCTTCAGAAAGCGTAAAACTGATAAATAATAAGATAACCCCTAAGAGATGTTTCATATGAAACATCTCTTAGGGGTCTTTTTATACGGCACTGCACCCTTACTAAGGGAGCTCAATAAAAACACTATTTTCTAGGCTGCTAATTCCCTATATTCTATAGGGGATAAGTAGCCTA
>NZ_JAJNHJ010000063.1:0-3272 GCF_022386965.1 Mammaliicoccus sp. B-M6 | reverse complement strand
ACATTGAAAACTAGATAAGTAAGTAAAATAGATTTTACCAAGCAAAAAACCGAGTGAATTTCTAACGAAATTCAACAAGCTTAATAATCGCGCGTCGTCTTTATAGACGACATCACAGATTAATAACAGTTATTTTCTTAAACATTATGTATAAGGAAATATAGATTAAGTTATTAAGGGCGCACGGTGGATGCCTTGGCACTAGAAGCCGAAGAAGGACGTTACTAACGACGATATGCTTTGGGGAGCTGTAAGTACGCTTTGATCCAGAGATTTCCGAATGGGGAAACCCAGCATGAGTTATGTCATGTTATCCGCATATGAATACATAGTATGTGAGAAGGCACACCCGGAGAACTGAAACATCTTAGTACCCGGAGGAAGAGAAAGAAAACTCGATTCCCTGAGTAGCGGCGAGCGAAACGGGAAGAGCCCAAACCAATAGGCTTGCCTATTGGGGTTGTAGGACACTCTATACGGAGTTACAAAGGAAATGATTAGACGAATGGTTTTGGAAAAGCCAACCATAGAAGGTAAAGGTCCTGTAGTCGAAAGTCATTTCTCTCCTGAGTGGATCCTGAGTACGGCGGAACACGTGAAATTCCGTCGGAATCTGGGAGGACCATCTCCCAAGGCTAAATACTCTCTAGTGACCGATAGTGAACCAGTACCGTGAGGGAAAGGTGAAAAGCACCCCGGAAGGGGAGTGAAATAGAACCTGAAACCGTGTGCTTACAAATAGTCAGAGCCCGTTAATGGGTGATGGCGTGCCTTTTGTAGAATGAACCGGCGAGTTACGATTTGATGCAAGGTTAAGCAGTAAATGTGGAGCCGTAGCGAAAGCGAGTCTGAATAGGGCGAATGAGTATCTGGTCGTAGACCCGAAACCAAGTGATCTACCCATGTCCAGGTTGAAGTTCAGGTAACACTGAATGGAGGACCGAACCGACTTACGTTGAAAAGTGAGCGGATGAGGTGTGGGTAGCGGAGAAATTCCAATCGAACTTGGAGATAGCTGGTTCTCTCCGAAATAGCTTTAGGGCTAGCCTCAAGTGATGATTATTGGAGGTAGAGCACTGTTTGGACGAGGGGCCCCTCTCGGGTTACCGAATTCAGACAAACTCCGAATGCCAAATAATTTAACTTGGGAGTCAGACTATGGGTGATAAGGTCCGTAGTCGAAAGGGAAACAGCCCAGACCACCAGCTAAGGTCCCAAAATATATGTTAAGTGGAAAAGGATGTGGCGTTGCCCAGACAACTAGGATGTTGGCTTAGAAGCAGCCATCATTTAAAGAGTGCGTAATAGCTCACTAGTCGAGTGACACTGCGCCGAAAATGTACCGGGGCTAAACATATTACCGAAGCTGTGGATTATCCGTAAGGATAATGGTAGGAGAGCGTTCTAAACGTGTCGAAGCATGATCGTAAGGACATGTGGAATGTTTAGAAGTGAGAATGCCGGTGTGAGTAGCGAAAGATGGGTGAGAATCCCATCCACCGATTGACTAAGGTTTCCAGAGGAAGGCTCGTCCGCTCTGGGTTAGTCGGGACCTAAGCCGAGGCCGATAGGCGTAGGCGATGGATAACAGGTAGATATTCCTGTACCACCTATGATTGTTTGAACGATGGGGGGACGCAGTAGGATAGGCGAAGCGTGCTGTTGGAGTGCACGTCCAAGCAATAAGACTGAGTGTTAGGCAAATCCGGCACTCGTAAGGTTGAGTTGTGATGGGGAGTTGGATCATGTATCCGACGAGTCGTTGATTTCACACTGCCAAGAAAAGCCTCTAGTTAGAAAATAGGTGCCCGTACCGCAAACCGACACAGGTAGTCAAGATGAGAATTCTAAGGTGAGCGAGCGAACTCTCGTTAAGGAACTCGGCAAAATGACCCCGTAACTTCGGGAGAAGGGGTGCTTTTTAGGGTGCAAGCCTTGAAGAGCCGCAGTGAATAGGCCCAAGCGACTGTTTATCAAAAACACAGGTCTCTGCTAAACCGTAAGGTGATGTATAGGGGCTGACGCCTGCCCGGTGCTGGAAGGTTAAGAGGAGTGGTTAGCTTCTGCGAAGCTACGAATCGAAGCCCCAGTAAACGGCGGCCGTAACTATAACGGTCCTAAGGTAGCGAAATTCCTTGTCGGGTAAGTTCCGACCCGCACGAAAGGCGTAACGATTTGGGCACTGTCTCAACGAGAGACTCGGTGAAATCATAGTACCTGTGAAGATGCAGGTTACCCGCGACAGGACGGAAAGACCCCGTGGAGCTTTACTGTAGCCTGATATTGAAATTTGGCACAGCTTGTACAGGATAGGTAGGAGCCTTTGAAACGTGAGCGCTAGCTTACGTGGAGGCGCTGGTGGGATACTACCCTGGCTGTGTTGACTTTCTAACCCGCACCATTTGATCATGGTGGGAGACAGTGTCAGGCGGGCAGTTTGACTGGGGCGGTCGCCTCCTAAAGAGTAACGGAGGCGCTCAAAGGTTCCCTCAGAATGGTTGGAAATCATTCGCAGAGTGTAAAGGCACAAGGGAGCTTGACTGCGAGACCTACAAGTCGAGCAGGGTCGAAAGACGGACTTAGTGATCCGGTGGTTCCGCATGGAAGGGCCATCGCTCAACGGATAAAAGCTACCCCGGGGATAACAGGCTTATCTCCCCCAAGAGTTCACATCGACGGGGAGGTTTGGCACCTCGATGTCGGCTCATCGCATCCTGGGGCTGTAGTCGGTCCCAAGGGTTGGGCTGTTCGCCCATTAAAGCGGTACGCGAGCTGGGTTCAGAACGTCGTGAGACAGTTCGGTCCCTATCCGTCGTGGGCGTAGGAAATTTGAGAGGAGCTGTCCTTAGTACGAGAGGACCGGGATGGACATACCTCTGGTGTACCAGTTGTCGCGCCAGCGGCATAGCTGGGTAGCTATGTATGGACGGGATAAGTGCTGAAAGCATCTAAGCATGAAGCCCCCCTCAAGATGAGATTTCCCAACTTCGGTTATAAGATCCCTCAAAGATGATGAGGTTAATAGGTTCGGGGTGTAAGCGCAGTAATGTGTGTAGCTGACGAATACTAATCGATCGAAGACTTAATCAAATTTAAATCGGTTTTAGCCGTAAAATCTACTTACTATCTAGTTTTGAATGTGTAATACATTCATCATAAGTTATTACTATTTGTCTGGTGACGATAGCAAAGAGGTCACACCTGTTCCCATGCCGAACACAGAAGTTAAGCTCTTTAGCGCCGATGGTAGTTGGGCTTACGTTCCGCGAGAG
>NZ_JAJNHJ010000062.1:0-3885 GCF_022386965.1 Mammaliicoccus sp. B-M6 | reverse complement strand
TTATGAACCAGCTTCTTTTACATGATCAAATTAAAGATAGAGTTATTAAGTATCTTGAATAACTTACACACTTAATTTGACAAAGCCTTAATAGATGCATGTAGCGTTTCTGCTGGAAAATCATCTTTTTTAATTTTGATTGTATTATCATCAATATACGTTATAATCATCTTACTATTTTTAAGTACAGGATCACTCACTTCATTAAGTTGAGATTTAGGTGTTTTTGCTATAACAGCTTCAATAGACTGATCATCAATTTTTTTAATTTGATATCCTTCACTACTTTCATCTTCAAATAAATTTTTATTATGCCCGTCATACATAATGCTTTGTCCATCAATTACAAACGTTGGATAATGTCTATCTTCTTCACCGTATTGCCATATGTGGTCAATTTCAGTTATCTTTCCATAAGCATTCGTACTCTTATATAACAATTTTTTCAATTGTTCTTCTTCTTTCTTAGATACTACATAATTTTGATCATATTCATGTTTGTATAAATCTTCATCTACATCTTAATCATCTTCTGAAGATGAGTCTACTGTATTTGCTTCTTGCCATTCCTTTTCGTATTCTTCATCTATACTGCTGACTTTACTATTTGATTCCGAATTATTTTTCTTTTCTTGTTGTGAATTAGAAGTGTTATTTTCTTTAGACTTTTCATCACTTTTACTATCAGAACCTCAAGCGGCCAATAAAATAATTACCCCTAAACAAATGCTTAATAATTTTTTCATATTCTTATTTTCCTCTTATAGTTTTAATTTCATTTGTTGCTTCTCTTCTTATTTTTTCGTTGTTTTCATTTATATATCCAGGTATTAAACATGCATCGACAATAATCCATATTAAAGATGGAATAAAAAATGTCATCCAACCAGTGAGTAGTGTTAATAGTAGTAAACCAACAGCTGAACCTGTTTTTTCTAGATAGAAACGGTGTGCACCAAATCCTCCTAGAAGTATTAAAAGAATATAAGCAATGCCTGTTTTTTTACCTTTGTTTGCTACTTGAGATTCTATATAACTTTTTTCTTCTAAATTCATAATTATTCTCCTTTATTTATATAATACTTTTTTATCTTTATTTTTTAATGGCTTAAACGTTATTTTTATTCCGTCATCTTTATCGTTAAGTTTATAAACTCCTTCAAAATTATCCCCATCTTTTTTTATGTCTCTTATAAATTTTATGTTTTTTTCAGAAAATATAGTGTTACTATAATCTCCAGTCTCATTTCCTTTTTCATCAGTTATCAACGAAGAACCGTCTGTTTTAAATTTAATAGGATTTGATTGTTGAAATACATCATTTTTGTTAGCTTTTTTTGAAGCTATAATTTCATCTGGTGAATTATTATGGGTACCATAAATTTTTAATTTATTATCTTTGAATATAACAATTCCTTCATACTCGTAAAAAGGATCAACATATTGAGGTGATGAAACATGTAATCGATATGTGTAAATACCATCATTATTGTTTACTAAGTTATCTCCTTTCCCACAAGCTGTAAGAATAATAACTAGTCCTAAAAAAGTTCCTAATAGTTTTTTCATATATAGTCTCTACTCCTATTCTTTAGTCAACTCTACTTCTCCATCGCCGTTACCATATCCGACTGGACTATCGATGATGAGTTTGTCTCCTTTGACTTTATAATTAAGTTGTAGATCTTGACCGTCTTCCATTTTAAATGTCATGACTTTTTCATCTGCATTGACTTTTCCGTCTAAGGTTCCGTCATTTGCACCTATGCCAAATAGTCCACCTGATTCTAGTGCATCCATATGTAATGATGCTTCACCAGTCTCACTATTTGCAGTGATACTAAAATCTTTATTTGAGTATGTACCATCTACATTCTTTCCACATGCTGCTAATAATAGAACTAATACTAAACAAACGCCTAATAAATTCTTCATAAATCATTCTACTTTGTATGTGTGTTTTATTTTGTCTAAACGGTTTATAAAGGCATCGATATAAGCTTGTGGACCTAACATGCGTGCGAGTGGTGCTAGTTGATATGCTATGTAATAGGAGTCTAGTTCTGTACACGATACTAAGACGATAATTTTATTATCTTTGTATTCTAAGATTTCTTTGATTGAAAATTGCTGTTTAAACTGATCCCAAATAGATACGTCTATTTCAAATTTAACAGGTTGTAAGTTGGGTACATTTTCATATGTAGAAGCTTCTAAAATATATACTGACTTAATATCTTGAACTTTAACGGTATGAATTTTAGCTTCATACTCATAAGTTAACCAGTAATCATAGTGCATATACATAAGAGACAATGGCTTTACAACCAACTTTTTATCTAATTCAATACGAACTTTTAACCCTTTCGTAATACATTCTTGCAAATTCATTAAATGAATACCTGGTAGTGGTTCGGAACGTAAATTAAAGTGATTCAAAACACTTTTTAGAATGTATTTATCTTCAATACGGTTAAGCGAAATATTATCTAAGAAAAGGTTATAAACACTTTTGTGCAACATAGGTGTTAAGCTTTTGATTTTAATTAATAGACTTAACAGTGCTAAGCTATCGGCTGAATAGGAACCATTTGAAAGTACGTATCCATCTAGTGAACGACTATAAACGATTTTAGTATTCTTGTTATTCCAATAATCACTCTCATAGAAAAACATATTTAAATCATTAATATCCCTTTGTATCGATTTTTCTCCAACATTTGCAATATTGCTAAACTCTGACTTGTTCACAACATCCCCATTTAATAGACGCGTGAGTAATGATAATACACGAGTGGCTTTGTCCAACTTAATCAACTCCTGATGTATAATATATATTTAAATGGATATTATAAGTCCATTTTCCAACTTTATTTAAAATTCCCTTCTATTTTTATTTATTTATATTGGTATATAGAGTTTATATAATTATTATATTAAATGGCAAGGTGAAAAAGTGAATATTATAAGGATAGAGAAGATTTATAATATATATAAAATATAAATATTATTAAAACAAAACAATATCCGCACATTTTAGTTCGCAAAATAACATGTAATTAATATAGTAAAGGGCTAATAATTGTAATAAAATGTAATTAATATTGTAAAGGTCTAATAATTGTAATAAAATGTAAATGTAAAAATGCTTAAAAGAGGATTAACATGAAATTAGTGTAATATTATTTTTATTTGGTATATTTAATTTAGTAAGTTCAAAAAGTGATTATAGATTCTTTCTATTAATTTTATTTATGAAGGAGTTAAGTGTATGAATAATTATAAAGTCGTGGCGATGCGTCTAAGTGATAAAAAAGTACTATATGATAAGGGCAATAAAGACAAAAATGATTATGGACTGGGTAATGCTCTATTTTTAAATTATGTTTTAGATTTGCTTAAATATAAAAAGATTAAACTACAAGCAAGTGTGAAAATTAGTGAATTTATTTCTAAAACTTCTAGAAAAGATAAAGTGTTTTTAGAAGAAGGGAAAGAAATTACGATATATAAGTTATTACAATTAGTCATTAATCTTAATTGTAATGCAGCAGTATTGGCTATCGCAGAATATCTAGATCCTACTAGAAATAATCCTGCTATCAAAGTGAAAGTGAAGCGAGATGAGTATGATTTAGAAAAGCAGGTTGCTATAAATATTAGTGGTAGAAAGATGAAAAATAAGCCTCAATCTTATACGATAAAAGATCTTTTGAAGATTGGAGAAAAAATGTTTGGCCAATATGAAAAAGATTTTAAATTATATAATAGTTCATTAGTTGATTATCGTGGCACTGTTTATGAAAATCCAAGTTTCATAGATATTGATGATCGTGTCGTATGCAACTACTTATTTGGGTCACATGATAATAGTGGGATTGTCTT
>NZ_JAJNHJ010000061.1:0-4217 GCF_022386965.1 Mammaliicoccus sp. B-M6 | reverse complement strand
TATATCACGATAACTCAATGCATATCTTAGATAGTAGCCAACGGCTACAGTGATAACATCCTTGTTAAATTGTTTATATCTGAAATAGTTCGTACAGAAGACTCCTTTTTGTTAAAATTATACTATAAATTCAACTTTGCAACAGAACCTTTTAATATTACTTTGAATGCCTCCTGTTAATTTATTTAGAAAGTAGGTAAATGCCTTATGAGAAAATTATTCAATTTCATCATGACGATAATTGTGTTCTTATTATTAGTGTGTTTGCCTGCTTTATTTGATGATCAACGGTTTAGTTTCTTAAACTACCTTAATGCCTTGAAGTCGACGTTTTTATATATATTTCATCCTCAAGATATTATATTTACAAATAAAATATCACATGTTGAACGTAGTTTATTTCCGTTCTTTATTGAACCTTGGATAAATACTATTGTGATTTTGTTTGCTGCGCTATTGTTAGCTTTTATCGTATCTTTATTATTTACATACCTTTTATATGTTAATGACCATATTAAAAAATGGTATTTAAAAATTAATACAGTTCTATCTATTATTCCGGATATTTTTTACATACCTTTTTCTATTTCATTGGTGATATTATTTTATCGATATACAGATATTCTATTGTTTAATGTAGCGAATAGTTCAGAGGATAAAGCTTTAATATTCCCTATTTTGGTACTATCGATTATACCTTTAGTAAGTAGCGTGACATTTTTAAGTAGTATTCTAGATGATGTATCTCGTGCAGATTATATTGAATTTTCTAGAGCGAAGGGTTTATCAAATGTAGAGTTATACTTTAAACACATATTAAGGAATTTGTTTGCATCATATTTAATCAATTTTAAACATATTATTTGGATCACGCTTTCAAGTTTATTACTTTTGGAAAGAATCTTTAACATGCACGGCTTGTCATCATTTATATTTGATTACGGATCTCCAGAAGTATTATTTGTCACGTTTATATTGATTTATGTACCTGTATCTCTCGCCATATTTATGAGTCATAAAGTCTTATTTACCTTCACTGGTGTACGGGGAGGGTTATCATGAAGAAATTTTATATACTATTAACGTTACTTATCTTGCCTGCCCTAGTTGGTGTGATTTATTTTGATTTACTAAACATCACGCCTAAACCTATGAACTTTCTATACAATTCTAATGGGGATATTATGAAAAGTTCTCCATTTGCACCTAGCTTTAAAGCATTTTTTGGTGTGGATGCCGCTTCTAAAAATATGTTATTTGAAGTGTTATCCGGATATCGTATCACATTACTGATTATCATCGTCATATCAAGTTTATCGGTTCTTTGTTCAGTTGTAATTGGAACTTATTTAGCATTTAATCGCAAGACAACAAGTATTTACAGTGTCTTTTCTAATACTTTATTTTATATTCCTCAATCTATATTGGCGTATATTTTATTGCAACCTTTACTATATGAAACAATAGACGGCTTTACGACTACTATGCAATTTAGAATGACTTACAATATCACCATTCTGACAATCTTAATGATACCGACGACTACTATGCTGATAAAAGAATCAACCCAACACATATTAAATCAAGACTATATCGAAGCTGCATATACCATTAGTCCTAACGATAAACATATATTTATCAAACATGTATTACCTAACATACAAACTCAATATTTAATCATATTTTTGAGAATATGTTTTCAAACTTTACTCGTCATGACACACCTAGCCTTCTTCAAAATATTCTTCGGAGGCACGAAGGTTTGCTATGGACCCGCATGCGAAATTATAGAACGACCAAGTATCAATGACTTAAGCAGTTTATTAGGCTTTCACTCAAATGAGCTAACAACAAACTGGTGGACATTCTACGCACCATTAGTTGGTATTTTATATATATTTATCATTATTAATTTATTGTCTAATCTATTAAAAGTAATACAAAGATAAATAAAGCAGCGCAAATATAATTAACCCAGAACGCCCCCAAAATCCTGAACGCTATAACGAGTGTTCGGGATATTTTTATTGAAGCACCGTACCCAAAGCAAGCGCAGAAACTGATCTGTGCCGAAAAGAGATACTGGCCACCTCAACCTTATAAGCGCCTAGATATGTAGAAAGCTATCCTATCATGCCACAAATCCAATCAATCTAAGGTGCGCAGGCACAAAAACCTAACCTCAACAAACCCGACCCGAACCTATTAAGCGCCTATTCCGAACCTTACCCTAACCAAGCCACGAACAGAATCAACTTTTGCTAACCGCTTCAAACCAAGAACGAAAGAACGGGAAAGCGTTCTGAGTCCTCACCCTTTCCCGTTCTAAAAGCATTAATGAAAAAGTCCTCGCTTGCACGGGGCTTCACACTTTTTCATTACGGGCAAAATATCCTCGCTCAACGGGGCGTCGCATATTTTGCCCTAAGTTCAAAACCGTAAAACCAAACCCCTATACCGCTTATAGAAACACCTCAAGAGATGTATATGAAATTACTAATCAATTTTATGGACACCATAAACGATAGCTAATACAAGGACTGGGAAAATAAAGATTTGAAAACCAGGTATAAGTAAACAAGCAACTAAGCCAATTAACCAAGCTGGTTCAATTTCATAATTCCTAATGGTTATTTTCTTCATCGTAAAACCTCCTTTATCATAATATGGTATAGGTATATTTACTTAATGTGATTGTATCATGAAGTCATTTTGAATACAGAAACAGGTAAGAAGCGGCATGTGAAATAAGGCATGAAAAAAGCCCTAACAGTTGGATGAGTTAGGGCTACCTGCGAAAACATTAAAAGGTGTGTTTTAATGTAGCGGTGTTACTTTATAGTTTGAGTAAATTAAAATAAATAGAAAGGAAAAACACCACTAATTAAATTGTATCATTAAGATAGTTTATATGTAATAGGAATGAAAAAAATTGAATAGAAAGTGTATAATATTTACATAAAGAATGTACAAAAGTACACTTTAGTAATTTAGGATTATAAATTCGTTTTAGTTAATCGGATTAATGTGTTAAAGATTTTGAGGGAGTTAATATATGATACGAAGGACAAAAAAAGTAACCGTACAAGAGTTATATGATATAGGTATCGCAAGTAAAGAAGGAATCATTGATTATCGGAAATATTCTGCTTTTAAACTTAGATATAGAATGAAGGGTTATGACGTACGTTTGAAAAAATCAAAAGTATTCAGATGAGGTCATGAGACAAAGTCTTAAAAACAAAGCGAAATATAAATGATTTATTAGATGATTACTAGTTAGATCATCTTATTGCAACTTTGCGGTTACATACTGCAACTATGGTATTCTTACAAAATCAAAGAACTACTTTTAAAATAAATCAATAAGGAGTGTGAAAGAATGGAGTTTCATAGAGTATTGAAAAAGAAAAGAATGGAAACAAATTTATCTCAAGAAGATTTAGCAAAAAAGTTAAAAATAAGTCGACAATCAATTTCAAAATGGGAGAATGAAAAAGGTTATCCAAACATTGAAACACTCTTAGAAATAAGTGAAATATTTAATATCACTGTAGATGAACTTTTAAAAGGAGATGATTATTTGAAAGATAAAATAATACAAGATAGTAGAAAATTAAAATACCCCAAATGGGTAGTTTTTTTTGATATTTTAACGCTCATAGGTTTGATAATCATAATTTCAAAATTAGTAATATTTGTTACTGTTAAAGTGACTGGTAATGAAATTGATTTTCTATCTGACTCTATACTTTATTCATTTGGGCCATTACTTTTAATGATTATAGGTGCGATAGGTTCTGATACGTTGAAGAAAAAATATCAATAATAACTTGTTGAAATTAGGTTTTAGAATGATTGAATGATAGATGAGTATAAACAAATGAAAAGAGAAGAAAAAGACCCTATTTAATGGTATAGGGTCTAGAAATTGGAATGGTGTTTAATATGGTAATGTCTTAGTAATCAAGACATCATAGCACATGGAATGTACTAAATTTATTTTACTATGTATTTTTGTGAAATTAAATATAAATCAACGTTTTTTGCATGAATGAACTAAATAATAAAAGAATTGAAGCGGTTGGTTTAAGTCTGTTATATCAAAGAAGTAACATAAACGAAATGGTTCTGTTGCAAAGTTGAATTTATAGTATAATTTTAACAAAAAGGAGTCTTCTGTATGAACTATTTCAGATATAAACAATTTAACAAGG
>NZ_JAJNHJ010000060.1:0-4425 GCF_022386965.1 Mammaliicoccus sp. B-M6 | reverse complement strand
ACGCTCTCTTCTCATAAAAAGACCACCTACTTTCTTAATTTTAACAATACTTCTCTTTAAAGAAGTTGTCCAATTAAGTGTAGACGGTCCATCCTCAACAGTATCAAATAATAGAACAACATATTAAAGATCAAGATAAAGTGGAGAAACCTGTCTTAGATGATATGGCACTAAAGGATTTAAATGATGTCCTTGCTGAGAAATTATTTTATAATCCTTACGCTCAAATCAAATATTGGGAAGATGGATATTACAAAATGATTGAATGTAGTATTAACAAGTTTGATAGCGAAACAAACAAGTTAGAAGTGGTTAAAGATGATGAAAAGATAAGAATAAATATGGATTGTATTTTGGAGATAGTGTAAAATATCAATATAATTATTGTTATTAGGAGGTGAGTTTTCATGTGGATTTCTATATTAAAAACACTTTTTAATATAATTATGAAGTTTCTTGAAAATCAATATGAGTTAAAACAAATATATAACCGTTTAAACAACGCCAAGTCCAACGATTATTCCAAAGACGGTAATAAATTAAAATCTCTAAGTGATAATATTAAAAATTTCCGTTTATCAGCAAGAGACCAACTTAATTTATCACCTGAGAAAGTTGATAAATATCTCGAACTTGTTGATAATTACCAAACAATCTTGGGAGAACAGATTGTTAAAGAATATATTCAAAAAAATCAAAAAGCTAATTCAGTTGTCGATACTAGAATTAATAATATTGATTCATTCATAACTAAGCTGGAAAAATTCAAAAGGAATTGTGATGATTATTATATCAGCAAAACTTCTAGTAATTCGAATGAGTTCGAGAATTTGATTCGATCTAATGCAAAATTATTTGACAAATTTTAATATTGTTATCAGATAAAAACAACCCTATCTAGTTTCCGCTAGATAGGGTCTCGTAAAGTTTGTAACGAACTTCTGTTGAAAATTGTTACATACATGAGAGTATGTATGTATGTATGTATGTATGTATGTATCTAAATTATAAATGAATATAACTTAAATTTCTAGTATTTTTACGGATAGTGCTGTAAACGGTGAGGTAATTAAGACAATATTTTATCAAGCTTATCGCTATCTTTTTTTACAGAAAGAATTTTATTTAGTTTTTCTTTAGAAGGTAAAGCACATTCGTTTCTTTGAAATTTTTTCCTGTTCTTAGCAAACAATTTATATAAGAAATTCCTCAAAAATATCGGGACATGTTTAAAATAAATAAATTTTTTATACTTAACATCACATACTATTTCTATAACAGCATCTGAATAATATAGTACTCTATTATCATCGATTACTATTATAGAATCAACATCTTTAACTTGAATATTAAACTTATGTAGAAAAGAAATTGTTTCTTTTGAATTATCAATTATATAGTAGTCATTTCTTTTATCATTTTTTATAACAAAATCTATAAATCTGTTACAGATTATACAATCGCCATCATACAGAATTAATTTGTTTTTCATTTACATTCTTTCTCCCTTTTAAAAAATTATATATTTTCATATAGTACTCATTTTTTATAAATGCTAAATCAAATGCTATCATTACTATACCAAATGGGACTAATCCCATTATAAATATGATCCCCAAGTGAAAACTAATGCTACCTATAATAGCAACCACTTTAGTATATTTATTTAGCAAAAGGAATGGGAAAAACATTTGCATAAAAATTGAAAGATAACTTATTAAAGTTATAATAAAAGTTGATGAAATAGCCAAATTAACAATTGGTTTAATCCATTCCATAGTAAAACTGTTAATATTAAAAACATAGTAAGGTGCTACACCACTGTACCACATTTGCCCACGAGCTTTGGCAAAACCTGAGAAAAAGTAAAGTACACAAACTTGGAATAATATTAAAAAGTAAAACAAGTTATTTAATGCTATTTGGTAATCACCAAATTTTTCCCTCTTTCCTTTATAAATAGAAAAATATTGAGCGTTTTTAGTAAAAATCATGTAAAAAAGACAAATACTAATTAAATTATTGCCTCCGTCTGTTATATAGCCATTTAAATTGTAAAACAATGCTATTACTATAAATACTAAAACATTAAAAAGTATACTTTCAATGCCCAAAGTAAATAGAATTATTATTATTAGAGCTAATGTATAAAATATATTAAACTCTATACTTGTAAATTCAATATTAACATTGCTGAAAATCTTGTTATTCCAGAGGCTTTCTCTAATCGGAAACGCTGTTGCCATTAAAATTATAGTAACAATTCCGATACCCAACCTAATTATGCTTAAACCTATAGTTCCATGAAGCTTTGAGGTAAGCCTATTTATGTATCTATTAATAAAATCATTCATTTTTTATATCCCCCTTTTTAATTTGAGGTAGCTTTCTAGCTATGTAAAGGGTTTTTTCGTTGCTTGCGTAACTAGGAAAAACTTCAGTTTCATATTTAAGCTGAATCTTATCAGTTTTTATTCCTTGACTTTCTAGTTCATCGTTAATAAAGCTATACAATTTTTTCACCCTAATATTTTCATCGTAAAATTTTTTATTCTCACTATTACCTTTTTTCTTATCATTTACCTTATCAATATCCGAAATAACATCGCTTTCCAATTGTGTTAGTATTGAATTTTTATATGTGTATGGATGAAGATAGTATTTTCTAGAATATTTTTGATAGTACGATGAAATATCAAACCATTTAGATTTATTGTCACCATTATAAAATTGTACTTGTAAGTTATTATTTGAACTCACAGGGTTAGGAGCAAATAATGTCCAAGCTTGTGAAAATAAAGGATTCATATAACTATGAATTATATTTTCATTTTTTTTGGAAAATGGGTTCGTGGGTAAGTTATAGCTTATAGTTAGTAAACAATGAATTGAAACTAAAATAGTTATGAGCATTAACAGAAATTTTTTCAATTAATTCACTCCCTACAAAATTTAATAAAGGGGGAATATATCCCCCATAGTATTATCTAGCAAATTCTGGTGTTTCTTTAAAAGCAACATCATCTTCTGATTTAAGACCATAACAAGCGTAGCCTGTCTGTTGCATTTTGCTATAATCAGGCTTCCCTTTATTCTTTGTATTTTGAGCAACCCATTTTACTCCATCATAAACCGCTCCTGAAGTAACAGCTCGCCCTATACCCCTTGCAACCTGTGCAGCTATTTCTGGTTGTACTTCACTATTATCAACAATGATCTCATCATTATTGCTTTCAAAATCAGTTATTTTATTATCTTCTGCCTTAGCATATAGTACTGATGAAGAAATCAAAGTCACCATTAATAAAGCGCTTACAATACCTATTAAAACTTTCATATAACTATCTCCTTTGTTTATAATATGTAAGAAAATATTCAGATTGCGCAATCATTTATTCTTACAATATAATTTTATAGTTATATTGTATATAAATCAACCCCAAAAGTTTACATTTTATGCTATAATCGTAAATAGTAGGAGGTGTATCATGAGTAAAATAATTTTTATTGTTCTAGGAATTTCAGGTTTTTTATATTCAGTCGATTTAATTTATAACGCCATAGTGAATGATAAACCTATTAACCCTGTAACTACTTTAATACTAATAGGAGTGGTAATTTATATTGTCTATGCTTTATTTTTCGACAAGAAGAATAAAACAGAAAACAAGTAAATTATTTACAATAAATAATACCAGTTTTACACCTTATAATTTATTGAAGGGTTAAACTGGTATTATTAAAACTTATTAATTAATAAAAATTAGATAATAATTAATTGTCTGATTATACTATTCAAATTTTCCATAGGATAACCTAACGCATTAGTATAATGTTTTGTATTCGTTACTTCATACAATTGATTCTCCTCATGTACATGACCAAAGAAATTAATTGGTGCTATATGCTCATCAACTCTACACAAATAACTTCCTAATGACCCATCATTCAAGTGCTTATTATGGCTATACGTTCTTACCAATGGATAATGACTTATGAATACATCTATCTTTATTTCTTCTTTAAATTGTTTATCTGTGAAAATTTTATAAGCACTCATATCCATCAAATTTAACATTTCAGGTTGCTCTACAATATACTTACTATCATTCATAATATTCTGATAGAATGACTTCTCTTCGTCAGTTTTAGGTAAGCTTGTCATAGTAGAACCTGCAAATGTGACACCTTTAAATGTATCAAGTATCTCACCAAAACCACTGTGAAAATAAACAACATTGCTTAATTCATCAATTAACTCAGACATCTCTTTAGCTCTAATCATACTACTATTCTTATATTTTCTCTTTTGATTCTTACTGATTAAATAGTAGTGGACCGTCTACACTTAATTGGACAACTTCTTTAAAGAGAAGTATTGTTAAAATTAAGAAAGTAGGTGGTCTTTTTATGAGAAGAGAGCGT
>NZ_JAJNHJ010000059.1:0-5667 GCF_022386965.1 Mammaliicoccus sp. B-M6 | reverse complement strand
TCTTCATTCGTACTTTACAATTTAAATTATGTTTTTGCATAATCCTTTGTACTTTTTTGTGATTAATTGGTTTATTATTTTTTCTATTTAACAAGGCAGTTATTTTTCTATAACCATATGTAAAACGATGTTTCTTACATAGTTCTATAATTTCTCGTTCATCCTCAGATATACTGAAATCTTTGTTTTTCCATCTGTAATAATTTGATTTTGGAATATCTAAAGCTTCTAAAATGACTTTCACTGTATATTTAGATTTCAATTCATTTACTAATTCAACAACTACCTCTGGGACCACTTCCTTTCCGATTCCTTGTACTTTTTTAAAATTTCATTTTCTACTTCTTTACGCTTTAATTGAAGTTTGAGCGATTCAACAGTACTTAACTCTTCTATACCTTTTCCATAGGAATATTGTTTACCCACTTGTTGATTAAACCTATGTGTTTCACCATCTCTATACCATTTCCACCACTTATTAACTTGAGATTCATTTTTAATATTTAAAGTATCCATTATTTCTCTTGTGCTAAATCCTTTGAGTTTCATTTCTACTACTTTATATTTTGTTTCAACTGAATATGCCACTCTTTTCATAGAAAAAACACCTCCGTATAAATTCATTTTAATATGAATTCAACGAAAGTGTTTTTATTTTACTCCCACATCATGGGGTTAGTGCAGAAGGTTGAGCCTGTTTTTATTTTGAACACAACTGGAAATTTATTGAATAATTTATATGTAAAGCAAATAACGATAGAAGAAATACTTGCTGTTGAATCAGTGGAGCAAGACTTCGACAGAATATCTGATAAAGATATTGTTTATACAATTTTTACATCTGGCTCTACAGGGTTTCCTAAAGGTGTACAAATTAGATATGAAAGTCTAGTTGATTTTACAGAATGGATGCTGGAATTAAATCAAATAGGCGAGCACAGAATGTGGTTAAATCAAGCACCGTTTTCTTTTGACTTGTCTGTAATGGCCATTTATCCATGTTTAATGACAGGTGGTACACTTCAACTTGTTGATAAGAAAATGATTGAAAAGCCTAAACAATTATATGAATTACTTGAACATAAAGCAGTAGAAAGCTGGGTGTCTACACCTTCATTTTTAGAAATGTGTCTGTTATTACCTAATTTTAATGAAACACATCATCCGAAATTAAAACAGTTCTTCTTCTGTGGAGAAATATTAAGTCATAAAACAGCTCAGAAATTACATGATTTGTTTACGACATCAACTATTTATAATACATATGGACCAACTGAAGCTACAGTTGCTGTAACAAGTATACAAATCACAGAAGAAATATTGGATCAATTTAAACCTTTACCAATAGGCAAAGTACGCCCAAATAGTGAATTGAAGTTAACAGATGAAGGTGAATTAATTATTATTGGTAAAAGTGTGAGCCAAGGTTACTTAAAAGATGAAGAAAAACATAATAAAGTTTTTAAAAACATTGATGGCCAATTAAATTATCATACAGGGGACAAAGCGTCTTATCGAGATGGCTATTGGTTCATTAACGGAAGAATTGATTTCCAAATTAAGATTAATGGGTATCGCATGGAACTTGAAGAAATTGAAAGCGTGCTTGAACATTTACCAGACGTTAAACAAGCTGTCATTTCACCAATTAAACATGGTGAGAAAATCCAATATTTACATGCAACAATTGTACCAATAGCTGATGAGCTAGATAGTGAAAATGACATGACGATGCATTTGAAACATGAATTGAAATTACATTTACCAGAATATATGATTCCTAGAAAATTCAGTTATGCTAAACAGCTACCTTTAACGGCTAACGGTAAATTAGATCGCAACAAAGTATTAGAGAGGTTAAATTCATGACACCATATGGCGATTTTACTTATTTCTACATCTGTTTAATCTTAATGTTACCCGTTATTATTTTAGGATTAATCGGTAAGAAAAGTCTTATATACAACAGGGTAATAACCTTAATTATGCTTGTTTTAATATTTTCGGATGATAGTAAAAATTTATTCGATAATCAATATTTAAGTTATCAACTCATATTCTTTGCATTGTACGTATGTTACCAAGTTGTTTTGATTAGAACTTATAATACGCTCGTAAAGAAAACGAATAACTTTAAGTTATATGTGAGTGCAATATTGTTATCTATATTACCGTTAATTGTTGTAAAAGTATTACAAAGTAGTTGGCTTGGAACACATCAACTTACAATACATGGTAATAGAGTCATTGAATTTATTGGATTCTTAGGAATTTCTTATATTGCATTTAAGAGTATTCAACTCATTATGGAAATTCGTGATAGTCGAATAAAATCTATCGATACGATGAAATTAATAGATTTTATCACGTTCTTTCCAACAATCTCATCTGGTCCAATAGATCGCTATAAACGATTTATTAAAGATGAAGAGAAGTCAATAGAACCTGAAAAGTACTATGACATGCTTATCAAAGCGATACATATGGTGTTTATGGGATTCTTGTATAAATATATTATTGCTTATTACATTAATGAATATGTCATAAAAGTTGTACCAATAGACACGGATCCGACATTTTTAAATTACTTATATTATATGTATGGTTATAGTTTCTATTTGTTCTTTGATTTTGCAGGATACAGTCTGTTTGCTATTGCATTTAGTTATTTATTTGGTGTACAAACACCAGTTAACTTTAACCAACCATTTAAAGCTAAAAATATTAAAGATTTCTGGAATAGATGGCATATGAGTTTATCATTTTGGTTTAGAGATTGCGTATATATGCGATTTGTATTCTGGGTATCTAAAGAAAAATTATTAAAAGATAAATTATTAATATCTAATTTAGGATTTTTCTTAAATTTCTTTATTATGGGTATTTGGCATGGTATTGAATGGCATTATATTTTGTATGGTTTATATCATGCAATGCTATTTATTGGATATGGTTATTACGAACAATGGCGTAAAAAACATCCTATAAAGATGAATCCAAGCATTATGAACATAGTAGCAATTCTTATTACATTCCATTGTATAGCATTTGGATTTTTACTTTTCTCAGGCAAGTTAATACATTAAATAAGGGAGTTATATTATGAATTTTGAAGAGAGTGTTTTAAATATTTTAGCAGAAGTTGCAGAAAATGATATCGTTAAAGAAAATCCTGATATTGAAATATTTGAAGAAGGCATTATCGATTCATTTGCGACAGTTGGGTTATTATTAGAAATTCAAAATAATTTAGGCATTGATGTAACAATTACTGATTTTGATAGAGATGAGTGGGCAACACCAAATAAAATTATAAAAGTACTTAAGGAATTACAATGAAACTAAAGTTATTGTTACCATTATTAATAAGTGGTTTATTATTCGGTTTATTTTTACTCGTACCAGTAGAATGGATTAAATCATTTTCAAAGTATGACAGTATTAATAACGAAGCGATATCTTTAGATGATACAGTACTAAAAGGTGTGCACTCACAAGAAGAAATGTTATTAAGTAAAAATTTCTATCCAATCTTTGGATCAAGTGAATTAGAGAAACAAGACATCTTTCATCCAGCGTATATCTTGAATGATAAAAAAGCGAAATTGCAACCATATCTAATAGGTACGGGTGGATCAACTGATTTAATTCATGCAATTAATATGGGGAGCCAAGCACATAATCTGAAAGGTAAAAAAATAGCGATTATTATTTCTCCACAATGGTTTACAGATCATGGACTGACTAATGATAATTTTAGTGCTCGATTTTCACCGTTACAAGCTGATCACTTATTTAAAAATAAAGTGTTAAGTCCAGAAATTAAAGATCGTTTTGCTAAAAGGTTAGTGCAATTTAAACAATTAAAATCAGACCCATACTTAAAATCAGTCATAGAAAAAGAAAATCATCATTATGATGAAGGTACATTTATGAATGATTTTGAAAAAAACATCTATGAAAAACACGACGCTTTGAAATCAATTTTTGGACAAGAAAAAGCAAAGTTCCATAGAAAAGAACACCATCATTTTAATCATATGAATTGGAATGATTTGAAGTTATACGCTTCAGAATATGGCGCACAACATTCAAGAACAAATAAATTTGGTATGAATGATAAATATTGGCATTTATTAAAGCAACAACGTAAAAGATATAATCGTAATTATGAGTTTAATATTCATTCGAAAGAATTTGATGATTTACAATTATTAATTGATACTTTAAAAGAAGCCAAAGCAGATCCATTGTTTATCGTTATTCCAGCAAATGGAAAATGGTATGACCATATCCATGTTGATAAAGAAAGACGTGAAGCGGTTTATGAGAAAATCAATCACATGATTCAAAAGAATGATATGAAAGTATATGATTTAACCGATAAAGAATATGAACCGTATGTTATAACAGATGCTGTTCATATAGGATGGAAAGGCTGGGTATATATTAATGAACAAATGATACAACACATCAATGGAACATATGATGGAAAAGTGAGTAGACAGTATCATTAATATTACCTAGGAAATAAAAAAGCAGCACATCGTTTTATAAACGATGTGCTGCTTTTTATTGATTATGAAGTTAGAATACTTGTTCTACTTCCACTACGCCAGGTACTTCTTCTAATAAAGCACGTTCTATGCCGGCTTTTAGCGTAATAGTAGAACTTGGGCAAGTACCACAAGCACCAAGTAGACGTAATTTAACAATCCCGTCATCAACATCTACTAGTTCACAGTCGCCGCCATCACGTAATAAGAATGGTCTTAACTTTTCGAGTACATCACTAACTTGATCAAACATTGTTTGTTGTTCGGTAGCCATATATATTAATACTCCTCTCATCAAGTGTTATTAGATACATTAATCTTATTTATCTATTATAATAGAAATAAGGTAAAAAATCTATTCATGAAACTAGGGGGATGCTAAAATGTCCAAGGCAAGTATAGTAATTTATGGGGCTGATGTTGTATGTGCAAGTTGTGTAAATGCACCATCATCAAAAGATACATTTGAGTGGTTACAAGCAATTTTAGGAAGAAAATATCCAGAGTTAAACCTTGAATACACATATATTGATATTATGAATCAAACTGAAAATTTAACAGATCACGACCAACAATTTATAGAAAGAATAAACGAAGACGAACTATTCTATCCACTTGTAACAATCAATGATGAATACGTAGCAGATGGTTATGTTCAATTAAAGCCAGTAACTAAATTTATAGATGAACACGTAGCAGTAGAACAATAAAAATGAATAATATTGAGGAGATTAATTGGGACAGGTGAGTTGAATAGAGTGTAGATGTGTGATATGAGGCAAGTCATGGCTTAATGTGAGAGTAAAGCCAAGAGATAGCTGAAGACATGGCTTAATGTCCGAATAAAGCCAAGAGATGGCTGAAGTCTTGGCTTAATGTCCAAATAAAGCCAAGAAAATACTAAAGTTATCCCGTTCCTTAACAACCACAACAAACTCACATCTTCATTTCCAACCACCCTCACATACAACATAAAAAAAGTAGCAGAGTAATGCACTAACCCCAGGATGTGGGAGTAAAAAAAACACTTTCGTTGAATTCATATTAAAATGAATTTATACGGAGGTGTTTTTTCTATGAAAAGAGTGGCATATTCAGTTGAAACAAAATA
>NZ_JAJNHJ010000058.1:0-8380 GCF_022386965.1 Mammaliicoccus sp. B-M6 | reverse complement strand
ATAGTAAGCGATAGCGCGCTAGATTATATAAAAAATAAACTGTGAAGTAGAGTCGTACGTTCTCTACTTACACAGTTTATTTTACACTCCCGTTTATTACCACTTTAACTCACATGTTTCTCTATCTTGTGAGTTTACTACCTCTTTAACTCACATCTTTCCTAATCCCAAGACTCTAACCTACACCACACCCACACTACTACTTCTCACTTTTTACCATTTCTGCATATTCGGTATCGGTTATGGCATAAATGACATCGTCTACTACTTTTTCTTTATGAATTCTATTTTTAGGCATGATCCCTATTTTTTTCATGCCGAGTCTTTTCATCACTTCGCCTGATTTAGGATTAATTATACTGTGCATTGCTTTTACTTGATTAAGTCCTAATGTTTCAAATGATAGTGATAGCAATGCTAATCCCGCTTCTGTCATATAGCCATTACCTGTATATTTTAAATTAAGGGCATAACCGAGTTCTCCTCGTTTATGTTCTTGCTCAACTCTTAAATCAATTGTACCTATTAATTTATCTTCGGATTTTAATTCGATACCGTACTTTCCTAATGGTGCTGTCATATAATGTTTTGCAATTACACTTTTAGTTTCTTCTTTAGATAAGTGTGTTGGAAATACATGTGTTGTATTTTCAACATCAGATGCATATTCGAATAATGATTCAACATCATTTAAATTAATAGGTCTTAAAATAAGTCTTTCTGTTTCCAATATTTGATTTTCTGCTAATTCGACTAATACATCCATACTTAACACCTACTTATGATTGATATTCGTTCAACGCTAATGCTAGACAACCGATTATACCTTGGTCATCATTTAAACTTGGTGTAACAATATATTCTTCTACTGGTGGAACTGCAATATAGTTGTTATTTAATCGTTCAAATTGCTCATGCACTTTTTTTAATAAATGTGTTTGATGCATCACACCACCGCCAAAAATGATTTTTTCAGGCGACAACATTAATGCTGTATTTAGTGCTGCTTGCGCAATATAATAAGCAACGAAATCCCAGTCTTGAGCATTTTCATGAATTTCTTTGGCAGAAATACCTGCTCTTTTTTCGATTGCTGGTCCTGAAGCTAAACCTTCTAAGCAATTACCGTGGTACGGACAATTACCTTCAAAGTCTTGATCATCTTTATGAATTTTAATAGACATATGTCCCATTTCAGGATGACTTAACCCTTGTACAATTTTCCCTTTAACGATTGCACCGCCACCGATACCAGTACCTACTGTATAGTAAACCGCTGAGTCAATATTTTTGGCGATTCCTTTTTTATACTCACCGTATAAAGAGGCATTTACATCTGTCGTAAATGCTACAGGTACATCGAAATGTTCTTGAACTGCTCCTTTAAAATCAAAATTTTGCCACGCAATTTTTGGTGTCGAAGTGATATATCCATATGTATCAGAATCTTTATTGATATCTATCGGTCCAAATGATCCTATACCTATACTACTAATTTGATATTTTTTAAAAAATTCTATAACTTTAGGTAATGTTTCTGACGGCTCAGTTGTTGGTATAGAGATGCGTTCTATTACATTTAAATCTTCATCTCCAACTGCACATACAAATTTCGTTCCACCCGCTTCAATCGCTCCTAGAAGTTTCACTTATATCACACTCTTTCCCTTTTTATTTATTTTTCATAAGTCATATTCTGAATCATAACGCATACGTTCATTAGAACCATCTCTTCTTCTTGAAGACGATTAACATAATAATTGCTATAACGGCCATAATGACGAGAACAATATAATAGCCATCATGCCATTCGAGTTCTGGCATATTTGTAAAGTTCATTCCGTAAATACCTGCAATTAAAGTTAAAGGCATAAACACAACAGAATAAATGGTTAATATTTTCATTATATTGTTCATCTTGAATGAGTTCAAAGAAATATAATTATCTCGTATATCACTCGTCATTTCTCGTGATGAATCTACCATTTCCATTTGTTTCATAAGGTGGTCATTAATATGCGTAATATATAAAAATTGTTGTTCATTAAGATGCAACACTTTACCTTCACGCATTCTATATACTAAATCCTTCATAGGTTGAACAGTTCTTTTAATAATCAGCAATTCTTGTCTTAAATCAAATGTGTCATCGATTAACGTCTTAGTTGTAATATCTAAATTATGACGATCTTCGAAATTAAACACCTTATCTTCAATGTCGTAAATAAACGGAAAATAGTTATCTACTATATCATCTAGAATATGTAATAGTATATCTTTAGGTTCATTTATTTCGATTGTTTCATTAAATAACTTTCTCTTGATTGTATCGATTTCTTCATAACGTTCTCTATGGAATGTCACAATAAAATCATCACCGATAAAGATATCCACTTCTTCAGATTCTAAAGTCTTTAGATCCAATGCATGGAATACAATAAATTGATAATCATCATATTGTTTAAACTTCGGTCTTTGTTGAACTTGCGTTGCGTCTTCTACTGATAAAGGATGAAAATTAAAATAATCAACTAATATTTCAGATTCTTCTTTAGTTGGTTCATTTAAATCAACCCATATCCATTTTTTCTCTTCTGAAATATCTTTAGGTGAATTGGTTTCCTTTAGTTCGCCATTTAAATTGACATAATAAGTTTTAATCATTTTTTTCACACCATTTTTCGCTTTACTTTATTTCATATTATACAACTAAAAAAGCAGTGAGCAAATATACTCACTACTAAAAATAAATTATGAAAATACTACTGTCTTATTACCATTTACGATGACTTTATGTTCACAATGCCATTGCACCGCTCTCGCTAATACTTGAGATTCAACATGTCTACCTGTATGTTTCATATCTTGTGCAGTATATCTATGATTAACTCTTACAACATCCTGCTCAATAATTGGTCCTGCATCTAAATCTTCAGTCACATAATGACTCGTCGCCCCTATTAATTTAACACCTCTTGTATAGGCTTGTTTATAAGGGTTCGCACCAATAAATGATGGTAAGAATGAATGGTGAATGTTAATAATTTTCAAGTGATGTCTATCAACAAATGTCGGTGATAATATTTGCATGTATTTCGCAAGTACTAGTAAATCAACATTGTAGCTTTCACAAATGCTTGTAATTTCATCTTCACTTTCACGCTTTGTTTCTTTTGTTACGCTGACATGATAAAAAGGAATGCCCATATCCTCCACAAATTTGCGATTATTCTCGTGATTGCTGATGACACAACTGATTTCGATTGGAAATTCTTGTCGATTCGCACGTAACATAATTTCACTTAACGCATGGTCTTCTTTAGAAACAAGTAATGCTGTTTTCACTTTTTCTTCAGCATCAAAGATTTGAAAATTAATCTTTCTATTTGTCAGTTCATTCTCTAAAAGCGATTTAACTTCATCGTTTTTATCAAATTCTATACGTAAATATAAATGATTTTCTTCTTCTTGAATGTCTGTATAATGATCTAAATGAAATATATTTGAATTTGTATCTTTTATAATAGTGGATATTAATGATGTAATGCCAATTTCATCTTTACAATCAGCCAATAATATATAATGCTTACTCATGTGCCTCATCCTTTGATTAATTTTGGAAATATTCTTACAATATCAACTATTATAAAATTTAATTTAAAAGAAAACAATAGATTACATCATCAGATTCTAATGTAAACGTATTCATTTATTGTTTTTCCCAATACATGAATTGGTCTAGTTGTAATGATGCTAACGTTTCACGAATTAATCTTTTGCGGTCATAGTAATTAAGACCATGAGATTTAAGTTTTGTAATCTTTCCTTCTTGAACATATTCACCTTTATACAATTTTTTATCCTTTGATACTTTAATGGTCGACTTAGCACCTTCTTTAGGAGAAATAAATAAAGGATCAAATATTTTATAAACTAAGTTCCCAAATGTTTGATTATATTTTGTTTTTCCTAAATTAGTTGAAACAGCACCGGGATGCACTGCCGTAACATGTAAGCCATCTTTCGAAAATTTCTCATGTAATTCTTGCATAAAATATAAAGTCGCAAGCTTAGATCTTCCATAAGACTTAATCGGATTAAATCTTAAAGGATACTTAAAGTTTCGTCTTCCAAGATGTGCAAATAAATATGCACCAGATGATACGATAATAATTTGTTTGTCATGGCTATTCATAATTGAACCAAATAATATATGCGTTAACATAAAATGTCCTAAATAGTTCGTACCAAACATTAATTCGTAACCATCTACAGTTTTTTGTCTTGTTAAAGACATGACGCCTGCATTATTGATGAGACAGTCGACATAAGGATATCGTTCTAAAACAAGTGTCGCAGCTTTCATAACATTTGCTAAATCTGATAAATTACACTTAATAACATCTACTGTTATATGTTGATGTTCCGCTTCTAAAAGCTTTTTTAAGTCATTGCCTTTATCAACATTTCTACATAATAAAATAATAATGTCATAATCGTGTGCTAATTCAATAACTGTTGATTTCCCTATTCCTGAAGTTGGTCCAGTGATTGCTAGAATTCTATTCGACATTGTTTATCTCCTTATTTTTATTGCTTTTTCACATAATTTTGATGTACATAAATCAGTTCTTTAGCCATCTCTTTAATGACTTCAGTAGAAATAAGTTGATCTTCAGCATGAGACAATAACAAATTTAAAGGAACCGGCTCACCTGAAGCTTCTGCTTGGATCAGATCCTTATGCACTTTATGTCCTTCAACTAAAAATTGATTCCCTTCAGAAACTAAGTTCTCAGCTGTTTCAAAATTGCCTTCTTTTGCTTCTTGAATTGCTTGCATATAATTACTTTTTGCCATTCCTACATTTGTAATAATTTGAAAGGCAATTTGTTCATATTTTTCCATTTCCTCACCTTATTTCATTAAGCTTTCGGCATGTTTCAATACACCTTCTCCATCCATCATGCCATATTGTTGCATATCAATTACATCTACTGGTACTTTTCCATTTGCTACTTTTTCTACTTGTGCTTTTTGAAATCTTACTTGTGGTCCTAATAGAATAACATCTACTTCATCAACTTTTGTTTCTGCTTCTGATAAGGCTAACGCCTCAACTTCGTATTCTTTACCTTCTTTATTTGCAGTATCTTGCATTTTTTTAACTAACATACTTGTAGACATACCCGCTGAGCAAACTAATAATATTTTTTTCATGTTAATCTTTCTCCTTTATATTAAATTTAAAATGTGCCCAAGGTTTTAAATAGTTGAGCAGTGGTAAATCATGTGGCTCAATTCTGCCAATCACATTGACTTTTCCAGTATTGAGCATCGGCTTTAATGCAATTTGTAATTCACCTTTATATTGACCATATTCTTCATTGTCTATTAATATGTCACCACGTTTAATGGCAACTGTATGATGTGCTGGAAATGATTCATTTTTATACTTTACACGACTTTGTGTTGAACGAATCATATACTCACTGACATCACCTCTATAAAAATGTGGCTCTTCGATTGCAATTTTCTTCTCTAAATCAGAAATTTCATCAAATAACTTTGCATCAAATGTAATAGGTTCATTTATCAAACGACTCAAAATCTCTAATTCCGCTTCTGAAGGGTAACAATTACTGATGATGACATCATCTATCAACCCAGTAGCCCATAAATGTTGAGCTTGGGTCGTTACTGGTAAACCTCTATGATCTTCTAAAGTTGGCAAACCTTCAGTAACTGGCCACGGTCCAAATTCAGCTACTTTACTTGAAACAAATGCTGCTGTTCTTAACCCGTATTTTTTGAATTTTTTACTACCTTCTAAAAAGAATGATTCGGATATTCCTGCATATCGATGAGGATAAAAATTATGGCATCCTACTAAACAAGCGCGATTCGGCTCAAAATCCATCACATTATCAATATAGTGATTCATCACACTCATATTCAGCTCAACCTTAATGCCATAAGGATTATAGGTCATATCACTTGTTTCTTTCGCACCTACCCCTTCATCAAGTCTTATACCATCTACACCTAAATCATTGAAAAAAGATAAATCATTTGGTTCGATACCGAGTACTTTGAATGTGCGAGGTGCCACATCTATAAAAATTTCAAAGTTTAAATTTTTAGCATAACGAATTGTTTTTTCAATGACTGGTAACAATGTCGCTTTATTTTCATCGGTAAGTTGCAATAAATTTGTAAATATTCTCGTAAAACCGTATTGATGGGCTTTTTCGATATATTGAATATCTTCATTTTCATTTGATTTTCCTGGATATAAAGAAATTCCTAACCGTTTCATCAAACTTCACTTCCATTCGCAATATATTTCTTTTTTTATAATTTTGAATATTTTATCTATTTAGTTTATACTATAACAAAATTGAAGCGCTTACAAACAAAGGGGGATTTTTTATGAATAACTTTGCGACATGGATAGAAGGCAAACTTTCAGGTCCAATGACAAAGCTTTCTAACCAGCGTCATTTACTCGCCATTCGTGACGGGGTTATTTCAGCACTTCCATTTATTATATTCGGCTCATTCTTCCTAATATTTGCGACACCACCGTTACCAGAGTCGTGGGCAATTACTCAGTGGGCAACAGAACACGCTGAGCAAATTTTAATTCCATATAGAATGACGATGTTTATCATGAGTTTGTATATTGTGTTTGGTATAGGTTACAATCTCGCCAAATCCTATGACTTAGATCCATTGTCAGCAGCACAACTTTCCACCGGTGCATTCTTATTAACAATCGCACCAACTATGGATAAAAAATTAGGTTTCGTGTTACCAATGACCAATTTAGGTGGTCATGGACTATTTGTTGCAATGTTTGTTGCGATATTCTCAGTAGAAATATATCGATTATGTAAAAATAAAAATATTACGATCAAGATGCCACCTCAAGTACCGCCATCAGTAAGTCGCTCATTTGAATCTTTAATCCCAGTAGTATTTGTACTCGGTGCGATGAGTATCATTACAGTAGTATTCCAACTTGATTTACATACACTCGTTGATAAAATCGTAGGTCCGCTTGTCTTTGCAGGTGATACATTACCTGGTGTACTAGTACCTGTATTCTTAACAACGTTCTTCTGGGCATTTGGTATTCATGGTATGTCAATTGTCGGGACAATCGAACGTCCACTATGGGAAGTATATTTAGCTAAAAATGCAGAAGCACATGCTGCCGGTGAACCATTACCGCATATAGCACCAGAAACATTTTTCCAATGGTTTGTTTGGATAGGTGGCGCAGGTGCTACATTAGGACTTGTCATTTGTATATTATTATTTGCAAAATCTCAGTTCTTAAAGAAATTCGGTAAAGCTGTATCAATACCATCATTATTTAATATTAATGAACCAGTAATATTTGGATTGCCAATCGTATTAAATCCAATCATGGTTATACCATTTATTATCATTCCATTAGTATTAACCGTCATAACCTACTTAGCAACATTATTTGGACTCGTAAATGCCACAAGCGTAATGGCACCATGGACATTACCAGCTCCAATAGGTGCATACTTAGCAACAGGAGGCGATTGGCGAGCAATCGTACTCGTACTATTTAATATCGCCGTATCAGTCGTCATCTATTTCCCATTCTTCAAAATGTACGACCGTAAAATGGTCTTAGAAGAAAGCGGCGAATCAAAAGAACAAATCGAACAAGATATGAAAGAAGGCAAATAGTAAGAAAATTTGTTTATTATCTATATCAAGACGACACTTTTCATCAAACTTACGTTGCCAATTGGCAATGATAATAGGATTAATAATCCTAAAGTGATTCGCAGTATCTTGATAAGACAGCATATTATCTTGTCTAAATTTTAAAACAGATAATTTAAATTCGCTAGTATAAACAGTGTTTCTACTTTTTAATTCTAAACCTTCTTCTCCGAACTCTTTATATTGATGACCCATATCCGAAGGACAGACCAACTTGAAACCCCATATTTTAAAGCAATTGTTCTATAACTTTGATGTCCTTCTAAATATTCCTTTACAAGTTTTAGTTTGAATTTGAATTCATATTTTTTCCTCATAAAAATGCACCCCAATAATTTGATTTGTTTAGGTCAAATATTTGGGTTCACATCACTCGTGAGTTTACTACCTCTTTAACTCACATGTTTGGCGATCTTATGAGTTTATTACTTCTTTAACTCACATCTTTCCGAATCCACATCCATACTCAATACACCTTCTCTCCCCATACTCCATATTCAACAACACTCCACACCTAAAGGTAGTGACCCCCCAAAGTTAGAGTTTCCATTATGCTATTAATTGGCTGGATTGAGTTCGGTATTGTACTGGACTTCGTCCAGCCAATTTT
>NZ_JAJNHJ010000057.1:0-8433 GCF_022386965.1 Mammaliicoccus sp. B-M6 | reverse complement strand
TTCAAGTCCTGGAAAAGTTTGATGAAGTAATTCGATAATCATTATTTTCAATCGATTTTGATCGTTTTCAATTTCAACATGAAATCGAGCTCGTTCACGTAATTCAAAGAAAATATCAGGATTTGAATCTAGACTGGTGCTCGCCTTTAAATATGGCGCTAAAAGCGCTAATTTATGAGCATCAGATTCGTCTGTCTTCCACGCTCTTAATGAACTTGTTTTAAACCTTGCTTCTAATGGATTCATTTCAATAAAATCAATTTGATTTACTCTACAAAATTTCACCATACCTCTTGAATAAATGCCTGTGGCTTCAAATACAAACTGAAATTGATCCATTTCATTCAAATAATTAAGTAGCTGGTTATACCCATTTTTATTATTTTGAATGGTGAATTCTTTCTGAAAAATATCGTCTTGATAATGGGCAATAACACTTGTTCTTTTACTAATATCAATGCCAAAATAATTCACCTAACAACCTCCTTATTTTAATTGAGAAGCTTCAAGCTTAATTAACCTTTCTCATTTCACTTTCCTATACACGACTTCAAGAGCCCTACATACTACAACCGAATTTCAAAAGGTGAGAGTTAAACTGACAAGTTTATCTTACGGATTTGAAACCCAATAGACTCCTCAGTCTACTTCTCTCTACAACTATAAAAAATAGCTGTAAAAAAATCTATCGTCATAGATTTCTTCACAGCTAATCTTAGTATGTTTATCTTGTTTGGACAGTCTTGATAAATACAAGGTCCTGAATATTGCTAGTCGCTCCCCACTTGCAATATTCACACTTCCAACAACACTCATCTCTATCTAAAAAGTAAGAAACCGTCTGAATGTTTCAGACGGTTTCCTCTATTATTCTAAATTCGCGTGTTTATTTTGCATATATGTTTCACTTACGTTTAATTGTTCCATTAAATCTATTACGATACTATCTAAATATAATTGAGTGCTTTGTTCGAATAGACTTCCTAGTGGTTGTTCTGATCCTTTTTCATCATATTTAGTACCTGCTGGTAAAACGATCACATCATCTGCTATTTCAGCGATTGGTGATTGTTCTTTTGTAGAAATTAATATGACATTCGCTCCGATATCTTTTGCTGTTTGTGCGAGTAATTTCAAGTGAGCTGTTGAGCCTGAACCGGAGACAATCAATAATTTATCTCCTTCTTGAATAGAAGGTGTACTTGTCTCACCTACTACATAACTTTTCTTACCTAATTGGTTCAATCTCATAGCAAAACTGTTCGCAACGAATGCAGAGCGTCCTTTAGCTGCTACAAACACTAGATCTTCTGACAACAAGCTATTTACGAATTGCTCAGTATCCTTCAAGTCTACTTGATTTAATGTTTGCTTAATTTCATCCAATATTAATTGATAACGAGTCATATTATTTACCTTCAATAATTTCTCTACATAATTTTGCAGCTGCTTTTGGATCGTCTGCGTTAGCAATTCCTCCACCAACAATAATTAAATCTGGATTTTCATCAGCAACAGATTGAATTGTTTCTGGTGTAATACCACCTGCTACTGCTACTTTTGAATTTTTGATAACTGATTTAACTGTACGTAAGCTTTCTAATGGTGATACACCTTCAGCTTGTAAGTCATAACCAGTATGCACAGCGATATAATCTGCACCTAATGCATCTAATTCTTTCGCACGTTTTTCTAAATCTTGAACTGCGATCATATCCACTAATAATTCTTTACCATGTTTATGCGCTTCTTCAACTGCACCTTTAATAGAAGCATCTTCTGCTACACCTAAAATTGTTACGATATCTGCACCAAATTTAACAGCTTGGCTTACTTCATAACCAGCAGCATCCATAATTTTTAAGTCAGCTAATACTTGAACATCTTTAACAGATTGACTTAATTTTTCTACTGCACCTAATCCTTCATTAATAACGATAGGTGTACCGATTTCTACTATATCTACATATTCCTCAACTTGTTGCGCTAATTGAGCTGCTTCTTCTTTATTTAATAAATCAATTGCTAATTGTAATTTCATATTAATCATATCTCCTTTATCTATATTACTTTACACTAATAATTGTGATACAATGTATGAAATTATGCAATACTGACAAATATGTCACTTAGTGAAGAAATGGGGTTGTATCATGGTATTAATTAACTATAAAGAAACGGAATATTATAATTCTAAAGACTTAGCATTATCTGTTATTGGAGGTCGTTGGAAAATACCAATCATCTGGCATTTATTACAAGCGTCACCTCTTAGACTCAACGAATTAGAAAAGAAACTACCAGATATTAATCAGCGTATGCTTATTAGACAGTTGAGAGAACTTGAAGACGATCATATCGTAAACCGTACTGTATATCCGGTCGTACCGCCTAAAGTTGAATATAGTCTGACACAAATAGGTAAAAATTTAGAACCTGTTGTTAATGGCATTTGTGATTGGGGAGACGAATTTTTAGACTTTTTAAATACAAAAGATAAAGCCTAATCACATATTGCTTTTAATTGCTTCATAGTTTGCTACAATAAAATAAAAAAGGAGTATTTTATGACAACTCAAAAACTTTCACAAGAAGAACAAGCTGAACTGCTTATAATTTTACAAAAGCGTTTCGAAAAATTTCCAGAACGTCATAAAAATATAGAATGGTCAGATGTAGAAAAACGATTAAATGAACATCCAGAAAAATTATGGTCACTTAATCAAATGGAACAAACTGAAGGAGAGCCTGATGTAATAGGATTAGAAGACGATGCTTATATATTCGTAGACTGTTCGAAAGAAAGTCCTAAAGGTCGTAGAAGTGTTTGCTACGATAGAGCAGCATTAGAATCTAGAAAGAAACATAAACCAGAAACAAGCGTAATGGACATGGTTCATGAAATGAAGGTTACATTACTTAATGAAGAACAATATAGACATTTACAAACACTCGGTGAATTTGATAAGAAAACATCTAGTTGGATTGAAACACCTGCAAAAATTAGAGACCTTGGCGGTGCATTATTCTGTGATTTACGTTATGACACAGTATTCACGTACCATAATGGCGCTGATTCTTATTATGGCGCAAGAGGTTTCCGAAGCATGTTAAAAATATAAAATTAAGCTTCCTCAATTTGTCTCAAGAAGACAAGTTCAGGAAGCTTTTTCTATACAATCATTACCTAACCACTTACACCGTATATTCAACCGGTTATGACATAACTACTGACAAATAATGTGATACAACATACTATATAACCAAAGGAGGTTATGCTATGACAGAGCCATTCAACGTTCAACTAAACATCGACACTTCACAAACGACGACGGATATTTCAATCAGAACCTTTGAACAAGAACTTGGTCATAACCTATTAACGTATATTCAACAATTTGAAACATCCAACCATAAAATAGGTATTAAGACTTCACAAGGAACGTCACTTATTTTAAAAGAAGATATCATTTTTGCAGAAGTTTTTGATAAACAACTGAACATCATAACACTCAGTGAAACACTCACAACTCGAATGTCACTCACTGCCTTACAGCAAACGTTGCCTAAGCAGAAGTTCGTACAAATTAGTAAATCATCTATCGTCAACATAGAACATATCACCAAAGTATCACCGTCATTCTCAGGGAATTTATATGCAACTTTATCCAATAATAAAAAAGTAACCATTTCAAGAAGGTATGTTAAAAATTTAACTGAAATATTAGGTATATAAGGAGGAGAACATTATGAACAAAATCTTTAAATCTATTCTACAAGGTATCGGTATAGGAAGCAGCATTATGCTCATATTTATCGCAATATTTGATGTAACAATTGACTTCCAAGCAGTCTTCAGCGTTTATATATTCGGAGCAATTTGTGGATTTCTACCAATAGTTTATGAAATCGATCAAATACCACTTTTATTCAAACTCATCATTCATTTAGGTGGAAGTATCATTACGTTCTTTATCGTTTCAACAATTAATAACTGGATACCATTACAACCAGCACCACTCATTGGCGGACTCACAACCTTCGCATTGATATTCCTCGTTATCTGGTTTATATTTATGTATCTCAATATTCAACAAAGCAAAAAAATAAATACAAAACTTAAAAAAATGTAAACAAAGACCCTTAAGGTTCACACCTTAAGGGCCTTATTTTCCGTTTTTCCATATTTTACTGAAATAAATGTAATTCACACGATATAAATTCCGTATCACACAAAGTGTGTAATCATTTTTGATCATCTAATTTAATTGATAATAGTTATCAATGTCAATATTATTTTCTATTTTAATAAATAATTGGTTGTGCGAATTTTATTTCACAAAATTTTAAAATTAGTAGAATGGAATAATTTAGGTTGTAACTCAATAACATATAAATTTGAACATTCTTACTTTTATATGTACAATGGATGTAATAACTAAATAAATGTCCACTGGAAGTGCCTTATTATAGGCTGAGACTGAAGTAGTGACTTCGGGATTCCTTGAACCTGATCCAGTTCATACTGGCGTAGGAAAGTGGCGTATATAAGCTTACTTATACTTATAATTAAATTTTTACGCTATTTTTCTATACAGAAAAATAGCGTTTTTTATTTGGAGTGATTTCATTGTTTATTGCTGTTACACCGTATAAAGACTTAGATGTTACTGATTTAGAACATTATATAGAGATTGCAGAAGAGATTGATTTGTTATTACTGAGAGTGCCTATGACACGTGATGATCTATGCTGGGTGCTTGATTATTTATTAGCAAATGGCTTTCCACAAACGAAATTAATGATTCATTCAGATATGGTCATACTTGAAAAATATGATTTAAATTTTATTCATTTTCGTGAAAATGACGTGCAAGCATTTGAATATAAAAAGCTTCACCCTCATATATCCGTTAGTATGTCTACACATTCAGTTGAAACTGTGAAACGCGCACGTGAGTGGTCTTTAGATTTTGTATTCTTTGGTCATGTGTTTGAAACGCGTTCTAAACATGGTCTTAAACCAAGGTCTTCAAAAGACATAACAGATGCAGTATCTATAGATATTCCTGTTTATGCAATTGGTGGCATAGATACGCATTCTATTAAGTCGTTACCTCATGGTTTTGAAGGTGTTTGTGCAATTTCATTTTTCAGAGATCGAAGTTTGCGTGAAATTCAATTATTAAGAGAGGAGTGGCTTGCATATGTATGACGTGTTAATTGTTGGCTCTGGTGTCATGGGCATGTCTATTGCGCGTGAATTAGCACTTAAGAATGATTCGTTGTCTATCGCTGTGATAGATCGAGATGTACCTGGATTACACGCATCTTATAAAGCTGGTGGCATGTTAGGTGCACAGAATGAATTTATTGAAGATACACCCCTTTATCAACTTGCATTACGTTCGAGAGATTATTTCGAATCACTCAGTCACACGTTATATAAAGAGACGAATATCAATATTGATTATCAAGCACACGGTTTAATTAAAATGGCCGCTTCACGAGATGATATCGACAGCTTAACAGCGCAATATCGTTTTTTGAATAAACGCGATCGTTCAGTTACGACGTTAGATAGTCAATCACTTCGTCATCTTTCAAATCATACGATTTCTTATAATCATAAAGCGATTTATATTCCATTTGATGGACAAATTAATGCCAATCAATATGCTAAAGCTTTGTTGAAATCTATTGAGTACAAAGGAATTGAACGCATTTATCACACTGAAGTTAAATCCATTCATCGCTTAAATAATGCGTTTAAAGTGCTCACTGCAAACCAAATTTTACTTTCCAAAAAAGTCATTGTTGCTGGAGGTGCATGGAGTCATCAGTTATTAGCAGACTATGAAATTGAGCCAAAAGTAACTGGTGTTAAAGGCGAAGTTCTACTGTTAGAACATCCAGACTTAAAATTAGAACAAACACTTTTCATGACGAATGGCTGTTACATTGTGCCGAAACGTGACAATCGATTCTTAGTGGGTGCGACGAGTTATGTAGATGACTATACTGTAGGCACATCAGTTGAAGGAGAGAATTGGTTAATGCGTCAAGCATGTAAATACATTCCATTATTATCAAGTAGTCGACTCATTCATAAATGGTCGGGAATCAGACCATACACTGATAATGAATGGCCTATTATGGATGAAATCGATGAAGATTTATATATTGTTACAGGTCATTATCGTAATGGCATATTACTGTCACCTATCATCGGTAAATTAATGGCTGAATGGATTGTTTATGAAGAAAGACCCACGTTATTAAAAGCATTTAAAGTGAGGAGGTGTGTCCATTTATGAAATGTATCATTAATGGTGATGAATTTAATTTTGAAGATGCGTTAACGTTGTCAGATTTACTAGACTCACTGGAATTAGATAAAGATAGAATCATCGTCGAATGGAACGATACACTCATTAAAAGTGAACAATTTAATGATATTACTGTTAGAGAATCAGATAGATTAGAACTACTAGAATTTGTTGGAGGCGGATAAAATGTTAAAAATAGGACCATATGAACTCAACTCAAGATTATTATTAGGTACTGGTAAATTTAAAGATGAAGAAACACAATCTAAAGCAATCCAAGCATCAGGTGCAGAAGTGCTCACTTTTGCTGTAAGAAGAATGAATCTATATGACAAATCATTACCCAACCCATTAGCAAATGTTGATTTAAATCGCTTTATTACTTTTCCTAATACTGCTGGTGCACATACTGCAGAAGAAGCTGTACGTATTGCAGAAATTGCCAATCATGCTGGGCTTTGCAACTTAATTAAAGTAGAAGTTATCGGTGACGATAAGACTTTACTACCAGACCCAATCGAAACTTATAAAGCATGTGAAATATTATTAGATAAAGGCTATATTGTCTGTCCATATATTTCGTGTGATGTTGTGTTAGCTAAACGACTTGAAGCATTAGGTGTTCACGCAATTATGCCGCTAGCTTCTCCAATTGGAACAGGCAGAGGTCTTAATAATCCACTCAATTTAAGATATATCATTGAACAAGCTAACATACCCGTTATCGTGGATGCTGGTATTGGTTCACCAAAAGATGCTTGTTATGCGATAGAACTTGGTGCAGATGCAATTTTATTAAACACTGCCATTTCTGGTGCGAGAGACCCTGTCAAAATGGCTGAAGCGATGAAATTAGGTATTGAAGCCGGACAATTAAGTTATGAGGCAGGTAGAATCCCTGTTAAATATACAGCACAAGCATCAAGTCCAACTGAAGGATTAGGGTTCTTGTAATGGAACGTTATGAGCGACAAATGAAGTTTCAACAGTTCGGCGAGCATAGCCAAGAAACATTGCAGAATACACGTATATTGATCATGGGTGCAGGTGCATTAGGCAGTCATGTTGCAGAACTACTTGCTCGCATGGGTGCTCATCAATTAACGATAATCGATATGGATATCGTTGAGCTTTCTAATCTACATCGTCAAGCACTCTATGATGAACGTGATGCAGAAGAAATGCTTCCTAAAGTCGTTGCTTTAAAGGAGAAAATTAAACAGATTAATCATCATGTAGAATTGAATGCTATCCATCAAGAATTAACAGCACAAAACATTGAAACGATTATTCAAAATGTCCAACCAGATATTGTAATCGATGGCATGGATCAATTTGATATGCGCTTTTTAATCAATGAAGCTTGCCATAAATTAAACATTCCTTGGATATATGGCGCAGCAGTCGGAAGTAAAGGGACCGTTTATGCAATTGATTATAGTGGACCTTGCTTAAGATGTATCCTTCAAAGCGTACCTCAAACTGGAGAAAGTTGTGCGATAAATGGCGTGCTACCACCAGTTGTTCAACAAGTAGCCAGTTACGAAGTGTCAGAATTACTCAGATATGTTGCTGGAAAATCTTTTTCCAAAAAGCTCATCACAATAGATACATTTGAAATGAACATACGCGCAACAAATATCAATTTATTAAAAGACGATGACTGCGTTGTCTGTGAGCAAGGGATTTATCAAGCATTAAACACACCATCCCTTTCATCAATAGAAGCATTATGTGGAGATACGTTCATGTTTAGATTTAAACAACACGCATTTGAATTAGCACATCACTTCCCAGGACATATCGCTAAAGAAAACGCATATGTAAAATTTATAGCATATGACGATATGACCATGACCTTATTTAAAGACGGTCGCATGAACGTACGCGGTATAGCATCACAAGAAATCGCAGAAGATATATATCAACAGTTTAATAGGTGTATAAGGTAGGGAGCGAGATAGGATTGGACCAAGTCTTGGAGGCAGTTGCGGGTGATGTCTTGGTTGAAGTGGCTTTGTCAAATTAAGTGTGTAAGTTATTCAAGATACTTAATAACTCTATCTTTAATTTGATCATGTAAAAGAAGCTGGTTCATAACCAT
>NZ_JAJNHJ010000056.1:0-8880 GCF_022386965.1 Mammaliicoccus sp. B-M6 | reverse complement strand
AACTTTCAACTTAAATTCATCACTATATTTTGTCATATTAAAACACCCCTAAAGTTAGTTTTTTTACTCTAACTTTAGGGGTGCAGTACCAAATCAAACTTCCACTCCCCATATTCCTCATTCCAAAAAAAGCCTGGTACAGCTATTGAACTGTACCAGGCCGGTCCTTCTACATTAAATAATAATATCAATAAAGAACCATATGATCATGACTACCATAATCAATGCTTTTGCTATTGAGCTTGTTAAGAATCCAAGTAATGATCCTACGCTTGCATTTGTTGCGGCTGCGATATCACCTTTTTGAATGATTTCTGTTACAAATACTAATACAAATGGAACGATTATAATTCCAAATGGAGGAAATACGAAACAACCGATGATGACACCGACTGCTGCCATTGTTTCTCCTAATTTAGAACCTCCAAATTTCTTAACGAAATAACTATTCATAATGATATCTGACAAGATCATAAATATTGTAAATACAATCATTACTACCCAAAATACCCAAGACAATTTGCTTGAATCAATTGCAAAGTGATAAATGAAATACCCTACCCATATAAATAATACGGATGGAATAATAGGTTTCACTAATCCTATAAATGCAATTACAAACATTAAGATAATTAATATCCAACTTATTGCTGTCATTTTTATATCTCCTAACTTACTTTAGTTTCGTTATGTGTCGTATGTTCTACTGTGAATATAAGTAATACAAATGCTACTGCTATTGATAAACTTGAAACAAAGAATACATTCCCTAGTCCAACGAGATCACTCATAATACCACCTAATAAATTTCCACCTAACTGACCGATTACCATAGCATTGGCAAACAATGTTGATGCGTAACCTGGAAATTCTGGTAAAATATCTTGGAAATAACTAATACCTAAGCCTAGTAAAATAGCTAAGAAGAATGCTAATGCTAGTTGTCCTATCAACATTGCTACGAAACTATCAAACACTCCGATGCTAAAGTAATATCCGAATCCAAAAATTGACCCTACCATTAATAATGTTTTTGTTTTGAACTTACTTGCAATAATACCAAGTATAATCATAAACGGAACTTCTAATCCCGCACATAAACTTGCTAAATAGCCGACATGTGATTCATTATCTTTAAGATATTCTGTTACATATAACGGCATATTCAACGTATACATCCACTGACCAACATGTAACAAAATGAATGCTAAGAATGGTATTAATAATGTCGGTTCTTTCATTAAGTTTGGTGCTTTCTTTTCTGTAAAATTACCGATAGCATTTTTAATAACTTTTTTCGGCTCTTTATAAAATATAATTAATAATACTAAAACTGTTAAAAATAGTGCCACTGTTCCACCAAACAATCCATCATATCCAAAGGCACTTAACAATACTGTCCCAATTAAAGGACCAAATAAAAATCCTAATGAAAATGTAGAACGTAGAACTGTATTAGCAAATATACTTCTATCTTTATAAGCTGATTCATTAATTGATTCACGTGCTGAGGCATACATTTGAGGCATTGCTGGTGCAGCTAAACCTTGGAACATTGCGTAAAGTGCGATAAACACCCAAATTGTATGTATGTAGAAATAAATGGAGAAACATAGTGCACCCATAATAAGTGCGGTAATGATAAGATATTTACGATTAATTTTGCCACTATCTGAAAATCTAGCAACAATAGAGTTTACTGTAAATGATGCCCCTGCTGCAAGCGCCATTAACAAACCATATTGCCCTTTCGTCATGCCTAAATGCTGTGTCGCATACAACACTAGGAATGGAACAGTAATCGCAACTGCCATACCAAGTAAACCCATATTTGCGGTAAAGAGTTTATAATTTTTTATTTGAAATAATTTCAAAAACATGAATTCACAACTTCCTATATTTTATTATATGCTTGTACTTTAAAGCTTATCCTCTGCTACGTCAATGCTTTATTGCTATAATTCACATTAACCGGTAAAATCATTATTAAATATTGTAAAAAGGAGTCATTCTCGTGGATTACAAAGTAGATTATATATCAGTCGGAAAAATTGCTAATATCACATTTAGCGATCAAAAATCAAAAAAGACTGCCATTTTCAAAGAACCTTTTAAAGATAAGATGTACTTAACACATACAGGCTTTGTTGAAGACGAACAGCAATACAAAGGACATGGTGGACCTGAAAAAGCACTCTGTTTTTACAGCAAAGATAATTATGCATATTGGGATGACATTATTGATTTGTTACCAAAGTATGCAATTTTCGGAGAGAATATAACCGTTTCAGGTTTAACAGAAGAAGATTTAAACATTGGTGACACGTACGAACTTGGTGAAGCGATCATTCAAGTTTCATGTCCAAGACAACCTTGTGCTACAATTGCACAACGTTATGGCATTAAAGATTTAGTTAAACACATGGCTGATAGTTATCGAACAGGCTGTTACTTCAGAGTATTAAAAGAAGGATACGTTTCACAGAATGACAATATGAGATTAATTAAGCAAACTGAGCCTAAACTATCGATTTATGAATTGAATGAAACACGATTTAAAGATAGTAAAAATCTACAACGTATCGACAATATTTTAAATCACGAAGCGATTAATGATGAAACTCGAGAAATATTTACGAAGTTAAGAAAGCGTCTGTCATAGAAATCAATATAACGAAAGCAGAAAAGAAATCCGTAAAGATTTCTTTTCTGCTTATTTTTTTCCTATTTCAAGCTGATTAATATAATTCTTTAAGACTTCTATGAATGATTTCACTTGTGGTAATTGTAATACGTTATGTTCATAACATATATATGTAGACCTTGTCAGCGGTTTACGCATGACATTCAATTTCTTGATTTCAAATTTATCTGTATCGATATCACCTATAACGAGTTCAGGTAAGACTGTTACACCTACACCATTTAATAGTAATGCTTTACATGTAGCAATTTGATCGACTTTAATCAGTGCATGATATTCTTGTTGTAAATAATCTGAATACCACTCTTCTATTTGTTTTAAGTAAATTGGTTCTGCTTGAAACTCGATCATTGGTAAAAGGTGTAGATCTTGTTTTCTATTTTTAGGATATATAAAGTAATGCTGCTCATTAAGTAGAAGATCATTTTGAACATTCATGACTTCGTTTCCTCTTACGACCATGATATGAAAGTCATTCTGATATTGTTTAATGTGTTCACTTGAACCGATTTGTAATTGTATATCCACATTAGGATATAAGTGCGTGTATTCCCCTAATACTTGCGGGAGAATAGTCTGTCCGATTAATGAAGATACACCTATTGAAATGCTACCATTTACTTCGCCTATTTTAGAACTGATTTTATCTAATAATAAACGTTCTTCTTTTAACATTTTTCGAGCGTGCTCAATTACAAGTGAACCTTCATTTGTTGTTATCAATTGCTTCTTTGTTCTTATAAAAATATCTATACCGAAAAAGTTTTCAATTGTTTTTAACCTTTGACTCACTGCCGGCTGAGATATATAGAGAATGTCTGCTGCTTTCCTTAATGTCTTTACGTCTTCTAATGTTACCAGTAACTTATAATCGTCTACTTTCAATTGACACACACTCCTTACTTTCATTATATTATAACACGATTTGCCTACACGACCATGCCTACAACTTTAGACCGAAATATAAATTTTTTTATTTCATAAATTGAAAGTCGATTCATAATTCGTTATAGTTGAGCATGTACATTAAATAGGAAGGATCATATCATGCTTATTATCGAAATTATTAAATATGTTTTTCTTGGGCTACTTCAAGGTGTAACTGAACCGATTCCGGTTTCTTCAAGTGGACATCTCGTTATGGCACAAGAATTTTTAGGATTACATACGGACGGTTTAACTTTTGAAATTGTTGTGAATACCGCTTCATTAATTGCCGTCCTTATCTTATTTAGAAAAGATATTATCACGCTTATTGTTGATACACTTAAATATATTAAAGGTGACCGTACCGAATCTATTAAGAAAAATTTCCAACTTGCGATGTACTTAGTCATTGCAACGATTCCTGCAGGTGTTCTAGGTATTATCTTTAAAGATATTATTGGGGATACTAAAAGTGTGATTATGGTAGGTATCATGCTTATCGTCACTGGTATCGCATTGTGGTTTATTAAGAATAAACGTGGACAAAAGCTTGAAAAAGATTTGTCTCTTAAAGATGCTATTATCGTAGGTCTATTTCAAGCAGTTGCTTTAATACCTGGACTAAGTAGAAGTGGTGCAACGATTGTTGGTGCATTAGGTGTAGGTATGAACCAAAAAACAGCATTTAAATTCTCATTCTTACTATATATTCCAGTAAGTCTAGGTACAGCTTTACTTGGTATTAAAGATATTGTTGAAACACCACCCGATACATCATTGATGATTTCATATGTATTTGCATTTATTGCATCTCTTGTAGCAAGTTATTTCTCACTTAAATGGTTACAAGGCATTATGGAACGTGGTCAATTAGGTATCTTTAGTAAATATTGTTTCATCGTAGGTCCATTAGCAATCATACTTGCGCTAATCTTCCTATAATAAAAAAACGGGGAATTCCAACTTTAAAGGGATTCCTCGTTTTTATATAGAAATATGCCATAACATTGTAGTTAAATCACTTCGCATTCATAATTTCGTGAAAACAATATCTGATTTTCTTTTCAATTCCTTTGAAATCCGTCTCTAATTTAAACATAATTTCATGAGCTGTAACATATGCCTTATGGAATTGGGCTTTGGATATTTTCTTCTCTTTGAGCATTCTTTCTAAATCATCTTCATCAACAAGTTCATATTCACCCGACTTCGGTATCACTAATACATCAAGACATAAATCTAATGTTCTAGCATTGCCAAGTTGTGTGATATTCCTCAAATTCACATCAAAATAGTATTGTACTGGTTTATTCTGTTTATCGTACATTACAGTGATACTATATGGCTTCTTTTCAGGTAAGATTTGCATCCACTTATATCCATTATCCGCAACTGTAATTTCCCTGCCGACCACATTTACTTGTAAAGGCTCTTTTACTTGTACCATTGTTACTAATCCAACTAGCCCTTTAAAATGATTGGTGTCCAATACAACTTCTTTATATTCGCGATTAAGGAGACGTCGCCAATGACGTTTGTCAATATACTTAACTTTCATAAGTTACCAACTCCTTTTTTACATTATATAAAAAACCATGTCTAATTCAAAGCATTCAATATAGAATTTCATAAATTAAATTACTATTCTAAAAAAACACTACAAGAAACTTCACTGTTTCTTGTAGTGTTTAAACAATTAAACATTAATATATAATTTAAAAATACAAAATGAATTTATATTTTTATATCTAGGAGTTCTTACTATTCTTTTGATAAATAATGAGATTTACCTTTTAAGAATAAACTTAAAATTAAAGCAATCACACTGAATAATGTTGCTATCCAGAATGCATCGTTAATACCTTGTACTGTTGCAAGTTTATTGAAGTAAGTAAATAGTGCAGTTGTACCTGCTTCTTGACCGCCAACAGAATCTGATAAAGCTTTAATTTGTTCTTGGATCATAGGATTTGTTGAATCCATATTATCTGACATATTTGCTAAATGTGATGTCGTATTTTGAGTCATTACTGTAACAAGAATGGCAGTACCGATTGACCCTGCTAATTGTCTTACCGTATTACTAATTGCATTACCATGCGGAATTAATCGTTGTGGTAATGAATTCATACCTGCTGTCATAATTGGCATCATGATGAAACTCATACCAAATGAACGGACAATATAAATAACAAGTATTGTTGTATATGGTGTATCCATATTTAACTGTGTCAATTCCCAAGTAGCGAATGTCATAATTGTTAAACCAATTAAAGCGAGTGGTTTAATACCAAATGAGTCTAACATTTTACCAGCTATAGGACCCATGAAGCCCATTATAAGTGAACCTGGTAATAGTAATAACCCTGAATCTAGTGGTGTAAAACCACGTAAGTTCTGTAGGTAGATTGGTAATAAGATCATACCACCGAATAAACTCATTGTTACGATAACGTTAATGATCGTAGTTAATGTAAAGCCTGAATATTTTAATGCTGACATATCAAGCATTGGATTTTTCATTCTCACTTCACGAATAACGAATAATGCTGTGAAGATAATACCGATAATCAATGATAATGAAACTGTTAATGAAGTCCATCCATCGTTACCCGCTTCACTAAATCCATAAAGTAATAATCCAAATCCTAAAGTACTAAAGATAATACCTTGAACGTCTGGTTTTGGATTAGAAGTTTTTTGATAAATTCTAAACCAGAAGAAACTAATAAATATTGCAACTAAACCAATTGCAAACATACCATAGAACATGACATTCCAATGATAGTTTTGTACGATCCAACCTGATAATGTTGGTCCGATTGCTGGTGCTAAAATAAATGCAATACCTAAAGTACCCATTGCCGCACCACGTTTTTCTGGTGGGAATATTGTCATAAATACGTTTGAACCTAATGGCATTAACACACCTGCACCAACTGCTTGGATAACACGACCTGTCATCATCATTGGGAAGTTAAATGATAAAGCACATATAATTGATCCAATTGTAAACAACGTCATTGCAATAAGAAATAGTCTTCTGTATGAATATTTACTTATTAGAAATGCACTGATTGGTATTAAGATACCATTCACTAACATAAATCCTGTCATTAACCATTGTCCTGTAGACGCTGAAATACTGAACTCATTGTTAATAACCGGTAAAGCAACATTTAATAATGTTTGGTTTAAAATAGCAATAAACATACCAAACATCATCGCAACTAAAATTTTGTTTCTTGAAATACCTTTGCCATATACGAAATTGACATGATGTTTCTTAATTTGTTCATTAATTGGTTCGTCTTCATTTAATTCCATACCACGATCAGATAATTCAGTATGCTCATGTGATTCACCTGATTCTTCATCATGATCTTCAGAAGACGTATTAATAGAAGTTGTTTCGTTCACCTCTGAGTTAGATGACTTATGTTCAGCTTCCATTTTTTCAATATTTGAACGTTCTGGTTGATGATTGATATTATCATCTTTTGATTTCAATTGTGTTTCTTTGTTTTCTGTTGTTTCATCAGTTACTTGCTTAGAAACTGATTTACTTTTTTTGCGTTTTAAAACAAATGCATTAATTCCAATCCATAATAGGATTGCTACAATTATATAAGCCACCGTAAAGGTTGATGTCATAATACACCCTCCTTAATTCTTGTGGATTCGAACTTCAACATTCATTCCTGGAACAACATTTGTTGATGGCTTAGAATCAAATGTGATTTTCACTGGAACAACTTGTGTCACCTTTGTATAGTTTCCATTACTATTTGATGAAGGCATCAATGAGAAACTTGATGCAGTTGCTAATCCAACTTGAGACACTTTACCTTTAACACTAGCTTCTTGTCCGTCGATATACACGTCAACAGCTTGTCCTTTTTCAACATCTTCTACATCTGTATCGTCAATGTTTGCAGTTACATATAAATCATCAAAGTTATATGCATATGCGATTGGTGATCCAGCTTGAACTAAACTGTTTTCTGTTGCAGAAGTTTTTACGATTGTACTTTTAGATGGTGCTTTAATGTCCATTTCTTGAGACTGTCCATCTTCACCTTTACCAGCTACTTCTCCGATTTTGTCGCCTTTGTCATAAGTTTTACCTTCTTTAGCGTCGAAGCTTGTTAAGTTACCTGATACTGGGCTAGCAATTTTGATTTGCTCACCGTCAACTTTTGCATTTTCTGTTTTTACATAATCTGTTGCTTCACTATAATAATGGAATCCTACTAGACCAATAGCCACTAAAATTACTATAGTGATAACATTTACAAGCACTATTTTTTTCATTACTTTATTTCCTCCAAATTTCAATGATTTATTCATTATACGGCTCTGTAATCATGATTTAAACCAACAAATTAAATAAGTTTGTCGGGTTAAAATAGCGGAAAAAATCAGATAATTATTCATAATATCTACATATTTAAATGGTATATGAATGTATCTTTGAACGGCTTTTTGTTAAAATATTAGGGATGTATTTATTCGAGGTGACCTATGAAAAAACATGCGAGACAACTAATCATAAGTAATATGGTTTACTTATTAGAACATTATCATTTTGATGAAATCACAATAAAAATGTTATGTGCAGAATGTGGCATCAATCGTTCAACATTTTACGCACATTTTAAAGATAAATATGAAACGTATGAAGAAATCAAACAGTTTCATATGACGAACTATGAAACATTAATGGATAATATAGAACAATCTATTCTTGAAAACCCCGATAAAAGAAGAAAGTATGTTAAACAGTACTTTACGAATGTCTTTTATTACATATCAAGACATCAAAGATTTTTCACAAGCGTCTTTGTCGTCCACCCAGAAAAAGAACTCATCATCAGCTTTATCAAACTCATTAAACTAAGATTTGAAAAATTGATTACACGAATAGGTACACTTCAAGACGTCAATTTCTTCCTTGACTATACAGTCGGTGGACAAATCGCTACCATTTATAGTTGGCTAAAAAACGGATGTGTAGAAAAACCAGAAAAAATGGCAGATATTATGTATCGGAATATTATTAAGATTAATAGATAAGGGTACGATATCTCAGTCTTCGTGCGTTACTCCCTGCACTTCCTACTTATCAAAAAAGACATTCACCTTCACGGTGAATGTCTCAGAGTGTCGACAAAGTCTTAGACTTTGCCGGCATTTTTTTATGCGCATGCTTTTCGCGGGCATGTTCTCAGCCTGTAGTCTTCGAATCA
>NZ_JAJNHJ010000055.1:0-8939 GCF_022386965.1 Mammaliicoccus sp. B-M6 | reverse complement strand
GTACAATCAAATTTAGTTTAACACCTTATTCAAAAAAATTAAAATGGACGGTTTATTTGAATATGTTTTCTTAAATACAATCTGGCTTGACAAATCGTAGGAAATAGCCGCCACGAATTTAACAAGACATCCCAAACAAGCAACATAGCGCTCCCGTATGTTGCAAGACATCCCAAACAAGCAACATAGAACTCTCGTATGTTGCAAGACACACCAATCTAGCAATATACAGACCTCATACAGACCTACAAACTCATTCCAATCTCAAACTCTTAATAATTCTCATCTCTAAATTCTCAATATACTAATATAACAAACAAAGGTATAACGACTGAGCTGATTAAGGCTGTTAGAATCATGCCGATTGAACTGAAGGCTGCTGATTCGATATCGGTTTCTAATATTTTGGCTGTTCCAATAGCATGTGATGCATTGCCATAAGTGAGTCCTTTGGCAATAGATGTTTGGAATTTGGCTATTTTGATAAGATATGATCCCAGCATACTTCCAATTAATCCTGTACCTATAATAAACAACACGGCTAAGCTATCTATTCCGCCTATTTGTTGTGATACTTGTACACCGACTGCTGCTGTTATAGATCTAGGCAACAGTGATGCGATCATTTCTTTTGAATAACCGAATATATTTAAAATCGTAAACATTAAAATAATATTAATCGTTATCCCAACTAATACACTTGTGATAATGACTTTAAAATGTTGAACAATCATTTTTCTATATAAATATAGTGGATATGCTAAACATACAACTGTGCAATTTAAAAAGTCATAAATCCATTGTCCGCCGACCATATAGTCATTGTAATTATATCCAAATAACACAAGTACACAGATAATTGCAATGGATGAAACGAGTGCAGGGTGTAAGATGGCGATCTTGAATTTTTTCTGTATAAATAATGCGAATATGTACATGACAACTGTTAAAAGAATCATTAAAAGTGCTTTAATCATCATGATTGATCACCACTTTCTTCTATATGATTCCTTTTTAACATTTTCTCAGCTATGTATCCTGACGAGAGTGCAACAATGCATGTGCTTGCGATGACTAATACAATTAAAAAGATAAACTGTGCGTTTATTTGGTCAACTAAATTCATAGCACCGACGATTGAAGGGATGAAGAAGAAAATCATCGTACTTAATAATAAATTTGCACCATCTTTAATCCATTCTTCTTTTATAATTTTAAATTGTAATAATAAGAAAAATATCACAAGTCCAATAATACTACCTGCAATAGGTATGTTTAATGTGTCTTGAATCCAACTACCTAGAACGGTAATAAAATAGATCATACATATTTGGAGTATGATTTTTATGAATTTATAAATCATGACAACTCAATCCTTTGAACGTTTTATAATGATATTTATTTATTATAGAACTGATTGGTATATTTTGAAATGCTATCGGACGGTCTTTTTATTTTTAGAAGTTTGCAATTAGTGGTTCAATAGACGTAACAATTAAAAGATTGGAGCGAATCATATGCCAAAATTAATTTTATGTCGACATGGGCAAAGTGAATGGAATGCGAAAAATTTATTTACAGGTTGGGCAGATGTAGAGTTATCAGAGCAAGGGTATAATGAAGCGAGAATCTCAGGTGAAAAATTATTAAAACAAAATATCGAAATAGATGTTGTATATACATCACTTTTAACAAGAGCAATTGAAACCACATATTTATTATTGAAATATTCTCACCAACTTTGGATACCAGTTTACAAAACGTGGCGCTTAAATGAACGTCACTATGGTGGACTACAAGGTAAAAATAAAGATCAAGCACGAGAAGAATATGGTGAAGAACAAGTGCATATTTGGAGACGTTCTTATGATACAAGACCGCCAGAAGCGGATGAAAAGTTACGAGAAGAATACTTGAGTGATAGAAGATATGAAATGTTAGATAGAAGAATCATGCCAGTTACAGAAAGTCTTAAAGATACTTTGGATAGAGTTATTCCGTATTGGATAGATCATATTGCAACAAGTTTATTAAACCATCAAACGACTTTAGTATCTGCACACGGTAATTCTTTAAGAGCACTGATTAAGTATTTAGAAGATATTCCAGATGATGAAATTTCAAACTTAGAAATCAAAACAGGTGCACCATTGATATATGAATTAGATGAATCATTAAAAGTGATAGACAAGTATTATTTATAGGTTATAACGCATGATAAAAGTAAAATAAAAGTTTAATTTAACATAAAGCTTTACATTCAATCATTTATAGCGTATAGTGGGTAGCAAGTGATATTTCGAGATTAAATTAATTGGTAGTTTTATTCATAGTTAATAAAGTCCATTTAAGTTTGAAGATTGATTATTGCAAATATACGTGCAAAAGCACAATAGGAGGACTTTTATTATGAATAAAGGTACAGTAAAATGGTTTAACGCAGAAAAAGGTTACGGATTTATCGAAGGAGAAAATGGTAACGACGTATTCGTACATTTCTCATCTATCCAAACTGAAGGTTACAAATCATTAGACGAAGGTGCTTCAGTTACTTTCGATATCGAAGAAGGACAACGTGGACCTCAAGCAGTTAACGTTATCAAAAACTAATATTTAACCAATTAGTTAAACACTTCATAACTTTGTTATGAAGTGTTTTTTTGTATATTAAAATAGAATTGATAAACAATTCTGAATATAATCATTCGCTTTATCGGCTGTGAAATGGTTAAATAAGTATAACAACATATAGGAGGTAAACGTTATGACAGAAATCCAACATTTAACAGTAGGAAGCAAAGACGCAAACATAACAATTGAGGCATTTATTAATTTTACATGCCCATATTGTTTAAATTATTTTGCAGCAGCTGACGAAGTTTTAGAACCTTATATTAATGAGAATAAAGTACAATATATCGTTAAGCATTTTGATAAGACGAAACAAAGATTGCTCAAAGGAACTGTTGCGAATATTTATCTGGATTACGATGACCCCGAAGAAACTTTTAAAATAATACGATACCTATATGAAACACAAGACGAATGGACATTGAATTTTGAAACGATAGAAAGAAAAATGGAACATGAATTAGGCTTATCACCACAAAAAAATGCAGACGACCGATCCTTAGCCATTATGCAAGAAACATTTGAAAGAGGGATTAAAGGCGTGCCAACCGTTTTTATAAATGATGAAAAATTTGAATTTAATCCTGTTGAAGATGATAAAGAGACAATACAAGAAAAATTAAGAAATGCATTAGATAGTATATGATGAAGTGGTGAGAACGCAGAAAGACTCCGAGATATCGTGCGCAAAGGTGCGAAATCAGGGTGTATCGCACGAAGACTCCCAATCTAAAACCTCTGTATAGCAAGGTATAAAAAACCATGCTATACAGAGGTTTTTTTATATTTACAGAAAATTATAAGTTGACTGAATTATTCGAAAGATATAAAATTGAAGATATTTTTAATTTTAGAGAGAAGGTATATCGTGTCAAATCAGTCATATAGACGTGATATGAAACAACGTCATATTATGTTATTAAGTTTTGGTGGTGTAATTGGGACTGGGTTATTTTTAAGTTCTGGTTATACTTTGCAACAAGCGGGTCCGTTAGGTACGATGTTATCTTATGTCGTTGGTGCTATTCTCGTGTATCTCGTTATGCTATGTCTCGGACAATTAGCGATTGAACATCCAGTGACAGGTGGATTTCATGTTTATGCTTCAAAATATATACATCCTTCAATAGGGTTTATAGTTGCTTGGTTTTATTGGTTAACATGGACTGTAGCACTTGGTTCTGAATTTACGGCAGTGGGTATTTTAATGCAGAAGTGGCTACCCGATGTACCTGTATACATATTTTCAAGTATTGCGATTATACTTGTCTTAGCTTTTAATATTGTATCTACGAAATTCTACGCTGAAGTTGAATTTTACTTTTCTTTAGTGAAAGTGTTAGCGATTATACTGTTTATTTGTTTAGGCGCTCTCACGTTATTCGGGCTTATTCACTACAGTGGTTATAACGGTCTAGATACAATTAAATCACGATATACGAATCCAACATTCCCGAATGGCTTAGGTGCCGTATTCTTAACGATGTTAGCTGTTAACTATGCATTTAGTGGTACGGAACTGATTGGTATTGCAGCAGGTGAAACGAAAAATCCTAAAAAAGTCATTCCGAAAGCGATTAATGCAACGTTATGGCGATTGATCATTTTCTTCATTGGAACAATGGTTATTATTTCTATTCTCATACCGAGTTATCAAGGGAAATCTTTAGAAAGTCCATTCGTTGTCATCTTTCAAAATATGGGTATTCCGTATGCTGGAGATATTATGAATTTAGTCATTATAACTGCATTATTATCAGCAGCCAATTCAGGTTTATATGCAGCTAGTCGAATGGTTTGGAGTCTTTCAAATGAAGGCATGTTCCCTAAATATTTTAAGAAACTAAACAAACATCAAATGCCGATACGCGCGACTATTTTTAGTATGTGTGGTGGTTTACTGGCGTTATTCTCAAGTATTTATACTGCAGATACTTTATATATCGTACTTGTTTCTATAGCAGGTTTAGCTGTTGTAATTGTATGGATGAGTATTTGTTTATCTTATTTCAATGCGAAACGTGCAAATAAACATTTGAAAATTCATCAAAGTGTACCAATCATTGGCTTTATCCTATGTTTAGTGTCATGTGTTGGTATGATCTTTGATCCGAACCAATCACCAGCATTATATTTCGGTATTCCGTTTGCGATTATTGCGATTGTATTTTATTTTGTAAAATATCATAAAAAGGACGGTCAGATCATTGAGACTTCTGAATAAAATTAAACAAGAACGCACTTTGGTATTAGATGGTGGATTAGCCACAACATTAGAAGGTTATGGCTGTGATTTGAATTCGTCATTATGGTCTAGTGAAGTGATCATTCATGAACCTAATAAAGTGAAACAAGCGCATCAAGCATTTACAGATGCAGGTGCTGATATTGTGTTAACAAGTACTTATCAAGCAAGCTTTGCTACATTTGAATCTATTGGCATGAAAACGTCAGAAATAGAACATTTATTTGATGTAGCTGTCGAACAAATAAAATCATCAGTGACGGATGAACAAGTTATAGTAGGCAGTTTAGGTCCATACGGCGCATATTTAAGTGATGGCTCAGAATATACTGGGGCATATGAAGTATCCACAGAAGATTATATCGACTTTCATCAAGCACGTATCCAAGCACTAATTGATAGAGGTATATATGATTTTGTATTTGAAACGGTGCCTAACTTTAATGAAATAAAAGCAATCGTTGAACATATCATTCCTCAATATTCAGATGACATGACATTCTGGATATCATGTACCGTTAATGATGAAGGCAATTTATCTGATGGTACTGACTTTGAGACGGTATGCCAATATATTAAAGAGCATGAAGCGTGTCTGCCTGTATTTGGCGTGAATTGTTCAAAGATTGAAAGTGTTGATAAAGCAATTGATAAAGGATTGACGGCATTACCACAAGTCATTGCTGTTTATCCGAATGGTGGTAAGACATTTGACCCTGTAGAGAAAGTTTGGGTAGGTCAAGGAGATCATGCATTGCTTGCTCAAAAGTCTAAAACGTGGATATCGCAAGGTATTCAAATAGTAGGTGGGTGTTGTGAAACAACGCCACAAGATATTCAACACATTCATCAAGCGATTAAATAAAGTGTATAATTTCTCTATTTGAGTAAAGGTGAGGCATCTTGTGATGTCTCATCTTTTTTGTGTGTAGTACGCTCTGAAGTACTGCTGTTATAGGGATTATAAGCTTTTTAGATAATAATCATTTCTTTATGAAAGCCCTTTACTTGATAATTTTTAAAATACAATAGTAAAATGTTTTATAAGAGGTATTTATCTCTTATTAGGTTTATATTTTTAGGAGGTATGAAGGATGGTAGTAGAATTTCACAATGAACCAGCAACAGATTTTACAAATCAAGAGAATCAACAAGCGTTTAAAGATGCATTAATAAAAGTTAAATCTGAATTTGGGAAAGAAATTCCTCTAGTAATTAATGGTGAGAAGATTTATACAGATGATAAGTTTGAATCTGTAGATCCAGCAAACCACCAACAAGTACTAGGTACAATTTCAAAAGCTTCTAAAGAACAAGTTGACCAAGCGATGGAAGCGGCTAAAGAAGCCTATAAGACTTGGAGAAAATGGTCTCATAAAGAAAGAGCCGAATTATTAATTAGAGTCTCTGCTATAATTCGCAGAAGAAAACATGAACTCTCTGCATTAATGGTTTATGAAGCGGGTAAACCATGGAATGAAGCAGATGGAGATACAAATGAAGGTATTGATTTTATTGAATATTATGCGCGTTCTATGATGGAGTTGGCTAATGGTAAGCCAGTCTTTGATAGAGAAGGGGAGCATAACCAATATATTTATAAACCAATGGGTCCTGGTGTTACAATTCCACCTTGGAACTTCCCATTTGCAATTATGACAGGTACAACAGTTGCACCTATTATTGCAGGTAATACTGTATTGCTTAAACCAGCAGAAGATACACCATTAATTGCATATAAATTAATGGAAATTTTAGAAGAAGCAGGTCTTCCAAAAGGCGTTGTAAACTTTGTACCAGGTGATCCGAAAGAAATCGGTGATTACTTAGTCGATCATAAAGATACGCACTTTGTAACATTTACTGGTTCAAGAGCAACAGGTACACGTATTTTTGAAAGAGCAGCTAAAGTTCAAGAAGGCCAAAACTTCTTAAAACGTGTCATCGCTGAAATGGGCGGTAAAGATGCAATTATTGTAGACGAAAATACAGATACTGATTTAGCAGCAAAAGCAATTGTGGATTCTGCATTTGGCTTTTCTGGTCAAAAATGTTCTGCATGTTCTAGAGCAATCGTGCATAAAGATGTTTATGATGAAGTTCTAGAAAAATCAATCGCATTAACAAAAGAACTTTCAATTAATCATACAGAAGGCGGTTCTGATGTATACATGGGACCTGTCATTAATAAAAAACAATTCGATAAAATTAAAAATTATATCGAAATTGGTAGTAAAGAAGGTAAGCTAGAAGTTGGCGGTAAGACTGACGACAGTAAAGGTTATTTCGTACATCCAACAATTATTTCTGGACTTAAATCAAGTGATCAAATTATGCAAGAAGAAATCTTCGGACCAGTTGTTGGCTTCACTAAAGGCGATAACTTTGAAGAATTATTAGAAATTGCTAATGACACAGATTACGGATTAACAGGAGCAGTCATTACAAATAATCGTGAACATTGGAAACAAGCATGTGAAGATTATGACGTAGGTAACTTATACTTGAACAGAGGTTGTACATCAGCAGTAGTAGGTTATCATCCATTCGGAGGCTTCAAAATGTCAGGTACAGATGCTAAGACAGGTAGCCCAGACTATATGCTAAACTTCTTAGAACAAAAAATATTATCAGAACAATTCTAGTATAGATAAAGAGAACCTGAGGCACATGGTGTGCCTCAGGTTCTTCTATTTTGGTGAGTATTTTAGATTGTTAGGGACAGAATTCCGAGAAGTGTCTCTAAATGAACGCCTATCTAATTACCAGAATTCGAAATAATGGTAGTTAGCGGATTCTAATTACCAGAATTCAGAATAATGGAAGTTACATTCCTGTACACATTCCCGCACACATCCCAACACATCTCCATCAAATCTCATTTATACTAATATTTCTTCTGCTAGTAATTGATATGATTTTTTCTTGGCTTCGAAATCGTATATATTTGTGATAATCATAAATTCGTCTGTTTGATATTCTTCTGCTAGTTGATTAAGTTTTTTTCTCACTGTTTGTGGTGAACCTATAATACTTCTTTTTCGGTTCGTCTTAATGAGTTCTAATTCTTCTTCTGTATAATCGTCTATATTGATTTCTTCTGGTGCTTGAACTTTTGTTCCTAATCCTTTACCTACGTTTAATAACCATTTGTCTTGTGATATGGCTAATTGTTCTGCTGCTTCGTCTGTCTCTGCACATACTACAAAAATACAAACAATTGTTGATGGTTCTTTCATATTAACGGATGGTATAAAGTCTTCATAATAACGTTTCATTGCGATTTCTTTATATTTAGGATTTATAAAGTGACCGAATACAAATCCAATCCCTAGTTGTGCTGCGTTTCTAGCACCATTTTCAGTTAAACCTAATAACCACATTGTTGGTGGATTGTCTATGCGTGGTCCTGCTTTAACGAGTCTGAATTTATGATCTCTAGGTAATGAGTTATGCAAGAATCCTTGTAAGTCAGATGCTTGTCTGTAAAAGTCTTCAATTGGTTTAATATGATCATCGGTCAAAGCTTTTTGTGTAATTGGAGAACCACCTGGTGAATTACCAAATCCTAAGTCTATACGGTTAGGAAATAATGCAGATAAAGTCTTGCCATTCTCTGCAATTTTATAAGGATTATATTGTGGTAATAATATGCCACCAGAGCCAACTCGAATACGTTCAGTTGAAGCGGCAATTTGAGTCATCAAGATTTCCGGGGATGAACTTGCGAGACCACTTGTATTGTGATGTTCAGCAACCCAATATCTGTGATAACCTAACGACTCAGTCCATTGTGCTAATGCGATAGTATTTTGTAATGTTTCTTCAGGTGTACTTCCTTTAGAAATGGGTGCTTGATCTAATACACTTAATTTCACGTTATATCGCTCCTTATAATTGACGTTTGTATTTTAATGAAATGTAGTTTTCATTTTCTGGTAAAGTATACATTGGTTTTTCGTATTGGTATTTTGGTATGTCAACAAAAACTTAGACAGAATTCATAAGTTTATAAGAGGTTGGTGTTTGATAATTTAATCCTGCATGTAATCTTTCATTGTTA
>NZ_JAJNHJ010000054.1:0-9351 GCF_022386965.1 Mammaliicoccus sp. B-M6 | reverse complement strand
ATAAAAAGAACCGCAGGTCTCTTCAGATCTACGGATTTTCGCCATGCCACGAAATTAGCATCATGCTAGCAAGTTAAGCGAACACTGACATAATAAATTAGTGGTTAACTATATTTTTTTACTTTGCAACAGAACCTCAATTTGTAACTGAATCTGATGATAAAGATTATAAAGAAATATTACTACAAGAATTTCCTGAACAATTAACTAATTATTTAATGAATTATCATTATAAAGATTTAGAAGTTATAAAAACTGTTATTCTTAAAGCAAAAAAATCATTTAATTCAAGACATGAAGATATGCATTACATGTTAGAGGACATTGAAGATGAAATATTAATATCTTTAAAAAGAGTAAAAAAAGCGATACATGATAGAGGTGTTAAAGGCCAAAAGGAAACGATCATTTCGATGCAAGGGTACTTAATGAGTACGATTTTAAGTGAACTTGAAGAACTTTATTCAGCCGATATGAGAAGACAAAATATGACGAAATATAATATTTTTAATTAATAAATTAAATAAGCTTGCAGCAATCAAAGAAACATCAAAATATAGTGTTAAATCATCAGATTTTCTAACAAGTAATCAAGAAATAGTCAAAGACTTAGAACAAGGTTTATACAGAAAACGTATGTTAAGCTACGGTGGTTTACTCAAACAAAAACACAAAATTTTAAATTTAGATGACTCAGAAGACGGGAACTTAATTAATACTTCAGACGAAAAGACAACATAAGAAGAACAAAAAGCACACTCAATCATGGCAATATGGAATTATCAAAAACAAAACTACTACATCAAAAAATAATAAAAAAACTGACCTCAATCAGAAACTATGTATAGTGATTGAGGTCAGTTTTTTTATTATTAAATATTATTGGTTTAATAGTGTTTTGCTTTTGATAATTCTTTACATATCGTCAAGCCAATGTCATGTCGATGTTAAGTAAAAAAAGTTTTTTAGCCTCTGCAGGAACTATGCGATTAAACGGCACGTTTATCTATTTTACATGCCAATTTTTAAATTTGCATGTAAATGGGCAGTGTCTAAAAAATAGCCACTGGTTTTGCTTAAATTTTGTTTGTGAAATGAGAATATATTTATTTGGCTTATATTTGCGTTTTAAGAGCCAATATAAGCTTTTAGGTATAAAACTATATAAATTACCCTTAAATCTTTAAAATACCCCTTTAAAATGCAAAATAAGTATATTTGATTATCACATGTGTTTTTGAATTTAGCACGATACCATTTTGGTATGTAAGTGTGCCTTTGGATAAATAAAAAAGTCCTGGTCTATTATAGACCAGGACTTTTTTATTTATCGTTAGACCGCAACAACATTAGTTGCTTGTTCGCCACGTTGACCATCAACTATGTCGAAATCTACGCTTTGTCCATCTTCTAAAGATTTATAGCCTTCTCCAACAATGTTAGAAAAGTGAACGAATACGTCGTTACCATTTTCTCTTTCGATGAAACCAAAACCTTTTTCTGAATTAAACCATTTTACTGTACCGTTATTCATATAGAATACCTCCGAGTGCTTTTGCACATAATATTTGTAACAATTTCATTTATAAAAAAGAGGATATTCTAGAAAAATACACTACAATTAAATTCACGAGCTTTTATTACGTTAGATTAAGTATACGCTTATTTATTGGATAAGTACATCTTTATTTTTAAAAGCACGCATTTATGCCGAGAAAATTTATTGATCGTTGAGAAGAACCCTTAACTAAACTTGAAGACGAATGTCGGCATAGCGTGAGCTATTAAGCCGACCATTCGACAAGTTTTGGGATTGTTAAGGGTTCCGAGGCTCAACGTCAATAAAGCAATTGGAATAAAGCAATATTTAGGTTAGAGAAAAATAAAAAAGGTGGTTTATATGGGTATAAGGGTCGTGAATGGAATAAAAGAGGGTCTATCAGTATTTGTTCTGTTAGTAATTGTTGCAATAACTTTAAATTTTTTAAAATTGGATATTGGATATAGCAGATTTTGGACTTATTTAGGTAACTTAGGAATCATTAATTTTTTTGATGAAAAACCATTAAATGGATTAGTTGTTTTAGGTTTTTTATTAGGTTTAATTGTTTTTGTTTTAGCTTTATTTTTTCCTGATAAAGAGAAAAATAAATAGTTATGATTTTAGGTTTTGAAACGAGTTGAAAACGAGTTTCTTCTTGTCTTGTTTTAAAATTGTTGAACGTGTCCGATTTCTACAAGCTAAAAGTAAATACAGAAAAGGCTACATTTAAGGTACAAAAAGCTTACAAGTGATTTACGATTTAAATGTAGTTAAGTTGTATCGTTTTGGTTAATAAAAATGTAGCGTTATAACATGCTTTTATTTGGCTCATATTTGCGTTTTAAGAGCTTATGTATGTTTTTAGGTATAAAACTATATGATTTACCTCTAAATCTTTAAAATGCCCCTTTAAATTCAAAATAAAGGCATTTTAAATTTAAATAGTTCTTGTGATAAAGTTTGTTAAAAAAGGAGGTATTAATTTGATATTTATATATATAATATTTTCGGCTATTTTACTTTATTACGCTTTAAAATATGGAATTAGAAATGGTTTTGTTGAACTTGAAGCGAATAAAGACGGTTTAGTTTACTATAAAAAAAGTGCGAGTTTGCTTGAAGAGATAGGAAATATTTATAGTAGAGTTTCTACGTCTAAATCTAAAGAAGCGAAAGCTATCTATAATGAGGCTTTTGACATATTGCTTTCTGAAAAAAAGCCGAAGATTATATTTAAAGAATTAACTGAGAAGAAAGAAGAAATTTTTAAATTAAGTATAGACGATTAACTAGTTTTAAATGACGCATTTATGCCGAGAAAATTTATTGTGCGTTGAGAAGAACCCTTAACTAAACTTGCAGACGAATGTCGGCATAGCGTGAGCTATTAAGCCGATCATTCGACAAGTTTTGGGATTGTTAAGGGTTCCGAGGCTCAACGTCAATAAAGCAATTGGAATAAAGCAATCTTGAATGTGACAATAATGTTCGTTTTATCGACCTTTTTCTTTGTTAGTATTTATATTAATAAAGCTTAAGGAGGTAAATATTATGATTTTAGATATTTTAGGTTATGTATTTGGAATAGGTTTTATTGTGTTTGGAATTTCTGCTTTGGTACTTTGGGGAAATGAAATTTATAAAATTATAAGTAAAAGTAATAAAAGAGTTAGTTATAAAAAGAGTACTTATTGTGCTGGAATAGCTATCATATGTGTTGTAGTTTTACTTATTACTGCTAATGTGTTTTAGGTTTTTGAAACGAGTTGAAAACGAGTTTCTTCTTGTCTTGATTGTTTTTGTTTTAGCTTTATTTTTTCCTGATAAAGAGAAAAATATAAAGTGAGAAATGAATACTAGTTTTTGATTAGTCTAGTTTTTTATTGGTTTTGATAATCATGTATAAGAGGAAAATACAGAGAGTTACACTTTGTATGATGGTAGAGTATAGTATTATATTTTCTTTTTTTGTTATTAAAGAATATATATCTAAAACTATAAGTATTAAAGAAATATAAAGACTATATCTAAAAATTTGTTTTGTATATTTTCCACAAATTATTTGTGCTTTATTCCAATTTTTTTGTGTTTTCATTGATTTCTTTGTTCGAAAACCATAGAAGTGATTTATATTTTCAGGAGGGTTTTTAATCATTAATTCTCCTAGTAAAATCATAAAAATACTTGAAGGTAATAAAAGCATTGATGACATCCTTTTTTATGTTTTTGAAATGAGCTTTTTCTTTTTTTTGATTAAACTAAAGTTTAACTAAAAACATGATTTAGTAAAGGATTTATTCAGGGTATAGTCGACTATATAATTCATTTGTCTTTTATGCCGAGAAAATTTATTGATCGTTGAGAAGAACCCTTAACTAAACTTGAAGACGAATGTCGGCATAGCGTGAGCTATTAAGCCGACCATTCGACAAGTTTTGGGATTGTTAAGGGTTCCGAGGCTCAACGTCAATAAAGCAATTGGAATAAAGCATCTATGATTATTTGAAAATATAAGTTATAATACATTCAAAAATATTTTTGAATGAGGTGTATTATGATTCAAACGGTTATTACTGCTGCTATTCTTTATATTGCGACAGCAGTAGATTTATTAGTGATTTTATTAATATTTTTTGCTAGAGCAAAGACTAGAAAAGAATATAGAGATATTTATGTTGGTCAATATTTAGGGTCTATTATTTTAATATTAGTTAGTTTGTTTTTAGCTTTTGTATTAAATTATGTTCCAGAGAAGTGGATATTAGGTTTATTGGGTTTAATACCAATTTATCTTGGAATTAAAGTGGCTATTTATGATGATTGTGAAGGAGAAAAGAGAGCTAAAAAAGAATTGAATGAAAAAGGATTGTCTAAATTAGTTGGTACGGTTGCAATTGTTACGATAGCAAGTTGTGGTGCTGATAATATTGGTTTATTTGTTCCGTATTTTGTGACATTAAGTGTTACTAATTTATTAATTACTCTGTTTGTCTTTTTAATTTTAATTTTCTTCTTGGTATTTACTGCACAAAAATTAGCTAATATTCCAGGAGTTGGAGAAATTGTTGAGAAATTTAGTCGTTGGATTATGGCTGTTATTTATATAGCTTTAGGTTTATTTATTATTATTGAAAATGACACTATTCAAACAATTTTAGGATTTATATTTTAATTTAGGGTGTGATTTTATATGAGTTATGAAAATACTTGTGATGTGATCTGTGTACATGAGGATAAAGTTAACAATGCTTTAAGTTTTTTAGAAGATGATAAATCTAAGAAATTACTTAACATTTTAGAAAAAATTTGTGATGAGAAGAAATTGAAAATCATATTATCTTTGATTAAAGAAGATGAGTTGTGTGTTTGTGATATTTCTTTGATATTGAAAATGAGTGTTGCTTCAACTTCACATCATTTAAGGCTTTTATATAAAAATGAGGTACTTGATTTTTATAAAGATGGAAAGATGGCATATTATTTTATTAAAGACGATGAAATAAGAGAGTTTTTCTCTAAAAATCAGGAGGGTTTTTGAAACGAGTGAAACGAGTTTCTTCTTGTCTTGATAGTGTTTTGCTTTTGATAATTCTTTACTTATCGTCAAGTGGATGTCATGTCGATGTTAAGTAAAAAAAGCTTTTTTAGCCCCTGCAGGAACTATGCGATTAAACGGCACGTTTACCCACTTTTTATGCCAATTTTTAAATTTGCATGTAACTGGGCAGTGTCTTAAAAAATCGACACTGGTTTTTAGAAAAAATCATTTTGTGAAATCAAAATATATTTATTTGGCTCATATTTGCGTTTTAAGAGCGTATATAAGTTTTTGGATATAAAACTATATGATTTACCCCTATTTCTTTAAAATGACCCCTTAAAATTCAAAATAAAGCATGTATGAGAATGTATAAAGTCAAAAAATAAAGTTGATTATAGAATCTATAAGCTGTTTTTTAGAATCTATCAGAATCTATAATTTTATAAACGTTGATATAAGTGACTTGTAAAGAATCTGAATACAAGTTCTGACGATGCCAGGAAACTTTTATACAGGTTATACATTTTAAAAGTGGATCATGTGGCTTAGTTGTATGATTTGTTTGGTTTTAACATGGCTTAAAAGAAATGTATAAAGCATAAGAAGACACCTCAGCTATGCTGAGTGACACGGAGTGGCATTGTGTCCCCTTATGCTCTTAGGAGAGAATCTGAAAAGAATCTGAATACTTAAAAATATAAAGTAAAAAATGAATAGAAAAATTATTGACCATTTTTGACCTTTATGTTATATATATAGTGAAAATAGTTATATCCTTTGTAGGGAGGGGTTGATATGAATTTAGATAAAAATTCAAAAAAACTAATTCCTTTTAAGAATATGTCTAATTTTGATGGTTTATTTGAGTTTTGTCCTTTTATCGAATTTGAAGTTAATAGTAATTGGGAAGAATATTTAAATTATTTGGAGTATGTCAAAAGTATTAATCAAAAAATAGGTTAATTATTATAAGGAGTGATTATCATGGCTTATGATTTAAAACCATTTGGAAAAGATTATTTTGATATGACTGCTAGTGAATTGTTTAGAGACTTTGGAAGACAATTTTTTAGTAATTTACCTGACCAAAAAACTATAAAAACGGATATTAATGAAAAAGAAGATAGATATGAATTAACAGCTGAGCTTCCAGGCTTTTCAAAAGATCAAATAGATATTTCTTATGAAAATGGTATGTTAATCATTTCTGGAGAAAATAATCAGGTGAATGAAGAAAAAGATAATGAAGGTAAAGTAATTCAAAAAGAAAGATCATATAGTAATGTGAAGAGAATGTATTCACTTAATAATATAGACGAAGATAATATTGAAGCTAAATTTGAAGATGGTATTTTATCTGTAGATTTACCAAAAACTGAAAATAATCAAAGAAAAGTAATAGATATCAAGTGATAGTTAAAAAGAGATGTGAATCTGATTTCACATCTCTTTTTTCATTTTTATTCCTCTTTTGCTTTTTATTTTTTAAACGAGTGAAACGAGTTTCTTCTTGTCTTGATATGACTGAGTTCAACTTCTTTCTTATCGTTAATGAATTTGACCATAAGAAAAGTCGTTAACTCTCAAATTAAGGAGAGTTAACGACTAAAGCAAAAGTTACTCATACTGTATAATGTTTATTTTATATATAAATATTAATCTTAATTGATGTATGTATCAAGATATATACTTGCTTGTGTATATCTTGTAAATTTATGGTTATGATAATAGTCGAGATATACTGGAATTTTGGTTTATTTTCGTTTTTTTAGAAACGAGTGAAAACGAGTTTCTTCTTTTCTTGATATCAATAATAGATGTTATGGTTGGCTTAACCAATGAAGAGAAAAAAGAATTAGAAAATATGGAAATGCGTAAAGTTGAATTTAAATATAAACTCGTTCTTACAGAAAAAATGATGAAATGCTAGGACAATAAGCAGTTAAAATAGAAGTTCAACACATGTGCAATAAACACTTGTGTTGAGTGTACATGTGTTAGTTAACTAAATTATCTATATGAGGTATGATTAAAAGTAATTGTATTATTGAGGTACACTCTAATCATATAATAATTTAGAAACACTATATTAAAAGGTTAGTTTATTTGAAAGTAATTTTTAAAAGGCATATTATTAAATTAACTAAAACAAGGAGGTTTTATCAATGAAAGCAGCAGTTTGGTATGGTCAAAAGGATGTACGAGTTGAAGATCGAAAATCTAAAGAGTTACAAGATAATGAGGTTAAAGTTAAAGTGTCTTGGGCTGGCATTTGTGGTACAGATCTACATGAATACTTAGAAGGCCCTATATTTATTTCAACAGACAAACCAGACCCGTTCCTTGGCCAAAAAGCGCCCGTTACATTAGGCCACGAATTTGCAGGCGTAGTAGATGATATTGGTTCTAAGGTTACAAAATTTAACAAAGGCGATCGTGTTGTTATTAATCCTACAGTTTCAAATCGTGAAAAAGAAGAAAATATTGACCTTTATGATGGTTATTCATTTATAGGCTTAGGTTCTGATGGTGGATTTGCAGAATTTACAAATGCCCCAGAAGAGAATGTTTATAAATTACCAGATAATGTTTCTGATAAAGAAGGCGCCCTTGTAGAACCGACGGCTGTTGCAGTTCAAGCAATTAAAGAAGGCGAAGTTCTATTTGGCGATACTGTTGCTATTTTTGGTGCAGGTCCAATCGGTTTATTAACAGTCATAGCAGCTAAAGCTGCAGGTGCAAGTAAGATATTTGTTTTTGATTTATCAGAAGAAAGATTGAATAAAGCTAAAGCAATAGGTGCTACTCATACTATCAATTCTGGTGAATCAAACCCAAGTGATGTTATTAATAAACATACAGATAATGGCGTGGATGTAGCATTTGAAGTAGCTGGTGTAGCACCAACACTTAAATCTGCTATAGACGTTACTAAAGCAAGAGGTACTGTCGTTATAGTGTCTATATTTGGTCATCCTATTGAATGGAATCCAATGCAATTAACTAATACAGGTGTAAAACTTACTTCAACGATTGCTTATACACCTACTACATTTCAACAAACAATAGATTTAATTAATGAAGGTAATTTAAAAGTTAAAGATGTTATTACTGATGAAATAGAGCTAGATAATATTGTGGAGTCAGGATTTGAACAACTTGTAAACGATAAATCACAAGCAAAAATTCTCGTTAAATTATAATATAGATTATAAAAACTAATGAAAGGAGAATCTCTAATTTGAAGATTCTCCTTTCATTAGTTTTCTTTCTGTGATTATTTGTTTTTACTACTTCATTTTTATTATTCTATATACAGTAGAACGACTCACTCCTGTTTGTTTAGCAATCTCTTCGCCTGTAAGTTTTTGTTCATCGTATAGAAATTTAATTTCTCTTTTCTTATGGTCAGGCAATGAAGGTCTGCCGCCTTTTCGCCCTCTTGCTCGTGCTGCTTCTAATCCTTTTTTTGTTCGTTCACTTAATAAGTTAGCTTCAAGTTCAGCGAATGCACTCATCATGGTAAAGAACATCTTGCCCATCGCATCTTTAGTCGATACGTTCATATCTATAATATGTAAATCAATGCTATTATCATCCAACCATTGCGATAGCTCAATTAACTGTTTTGTTGTACGTCCAAGACGATCTAGTTTATAGATAACTAGGATATCTCCTTCGCGTAAATAATCTAAACACTTATCAAGTTCTGTTCTTTTCGTTTTGCGACCGCTCGCTTTCTCGCTAAAGATACGTTCACAACCATATTCCTCAAGTGTATCAATCTGTCCATCAAGACTTTGATCTTGTGTTGATACACGTGCATAACCAATTTTAGCCATTTCAATACCACCTCTTTTAATCGTTTTATGGGCACTTATTAACGAAATCTAATTCTCGATGCAAATAAACGCGTCTCTCATCGTCTAAAAACTCATGATTTTTGATATTTATGATACATTGATTATAACACAAGTTTATAGACTTAAATATCCAAGAAAAACCTCTTAATATTAAGTTAAGAGGTTTTGTGTCAAAAACGATCGTTTTTTGTAATTTATCTTTTTAAATAAAACTTTAGAATGACGTTATGTAACATGACTAAAATCTTATCATCATAAAAAAACCGGTAATAAAATTATTAGGCACTGCACCCTTACTAAGGGAGCACAATATAAACACTATTTTCTAGGCTGCTAATTTCCTATATTCTATAGGGGATAAGTAGCCTAGTTTTTGTTGAATTCTAACTTTATTATAGTTTTCA
>NZ_JAJNHJ010000053.1:0-9406 GCF_022386965.1 Mammaliicoccus sp. B-M6 | reverse complement strand
ATTCGAAGACTACAGGCTGAGAACATGCCCGCGGAAAGCATGCGCATAAAAAAATGCCGGCAAAGTCTAAGACTTTGTCGACACTCTGAAAGTAGACATTCAATTTCAAAATTGAATGTCTACTTTGTTATTATGTGTTGAACTCAAGAAAAATTCTATTTATATTCCATTCTGCTGTATGACTTGCTTATACCAATCAAATGATTTTTTCTTTCGACGTTTGAGTGTCCCGCTTCCTGCATCGTCTTTATCTACATAAATCATTCCATATCGTTTACTCATTTCTCCTGTTGATGCAGACACTAAATCGATAATACCCCAACTTATATATCCCAACAATGGAACGCCATCTTGAATTCCATCGTACATTGCTTCTATGTGCTGTTTCATATAATCTATTCTATAATCATCTTGAATTGTACCATCCGCTTCTACCACATCTTTAGCACCTAATCCGTTCTCAACGACAAATAGTGGCTTTTCAAATCTTTCATATATTTGATTCATCGTGATTCTTAAACCAAGCGGATCGATAACCCATCCCCAATCACTCATTTTAAGATAAGGATTTTTGGCTGATACAATTACATTTCCATCGTTTTTTTCAACTCTTGATATATCCGCAATAGATGTTCGAGATGCATAATAACTAAATGCTACAAAATCCACAGTTTCTTTCAATATTTCTTTATCTGATTCATCTATTTCAATGTTAATCCCTTTATCCTTAAAAAATGAATCCATATAGTATGGATATTTACCTTTCGCTTGTACATCTACAAAGAAAGTATTTGTTCTTTCATCATTCATAGACTGCCATACATCTTCTGGATTACAACTGTATGGATAGAAACTACCACCGGCAATCATACATCCAATTTTTGCGTGTGGCGTAATACGATGACAACTTCGAACAGCTTTCGCACTTGCTACTAACATATAATGTGCAGCTTGATATAATATTTCTTCTCTATTTTCACTATCATCAAAGTACAATCCGCCACCTGAAAATGGACTGTGTAACACTACATTAATTTCATTGAATGGAATCCAATAATTGACGTATTCTCCAAAATTATTAAAGCAAGTTTCTGCAAATTTAATATATAAATCGATCGTTTCTCTATTTTTCCACCCATTATATTTTTCAACTATCCCCATTGGAATATCAAAATGCGCAAGTGTAACGAGTAATTCCATACCATGTTTTTTACATGTCTTGAATAGACCTTTGTAATAATTTATACCTGCCTGATTCGGCATTTCTTCATCGCCATTTGGGAAAATCCTACTCCAAGAAATAGATGTTCTAAATACTTTCAACCCCATTTCAGCAAGTAACGCGATATCCTCTTTATAATGATGATAAAAATCTATACCAGTATGACTTGGATAATATTCATTCTGATCAAGTTCACTCTTTTTATAACCTAACTTTATATCTTGTCTCTTCGTACCATGAGGAATTAAATCAATATTACTGATTCCTCTACCATCTTTATCCCAAGCGCCTTCTGTTTGATTGGCTGCTATTGCGCCACCCCAAAGAAAATTTTCCGGGAAATATTTTATTGTCATGATTTAACCACTCCTAATATGGATGTTTGTGCTTTAACCTCTGCGTGATCAAAGGATGTTATTGATTCATATTCATCTGTATTTGTAACGACAATAATCGTTGTCGGATCATAACCTGATTCAATAATTTGTGTTAAATCAAATGTACCAAGAATATCGCCAACAGTTACATGATCACCTTGTTCAATTGTTGATGTAAATGGTTCTCCATTTAATTTCACAGTATCAATACCTACATGTACTAATACTTCAACACCATTATCTCCTGTTATACCGATAGCATGTTTTGTTGGAAATACAGAAGTTACCGTACCTGTTACTGGAGCATAAATTTTATTACCTGTTGGTTCAATTGCCATGCTTTTCCCGATTACTTCTCTACTAAATACGTCATCTTCAACACTTTCAATTGGTTTTATATGTCCTTCAACAGGTGCTGCAACTGTTAGATGATCTTGAGAACCTAAATCTAATAATTCATCTTCAGATTCTGGAATATCTTCAAATCCAAGTACTAACGTTAAGATAAATGAAAGAACAACCGATAGAACCATTACTACAATAATCCACACTATACTCATTGGATTATCTTTTTCAATAAATTGTACACTCGTAAACAAACCTGGTGCTGCCATAGAATGACTTGCTAAACCTGCAAGCCCTGCTACAGCACCTGCAACAAATCCTGTAATTACAGATGCAATCATTGGGCGTTTTAATCGAATAGCAACCCCATATAATGCTGGTTCAGTTATACCTGCAATAATGGCTGATGATGCAGCTGCCAATGACGTTTGACGTAATTCTCTATTTTTCGTTTTAAATGCTACTGCTAATGAAACGCCCCCTAATGATAAGTTAGCACCAATCTCGGATGGCATAACCATACCTTCTTTACCTGTTTCAGCAATTGTTTGAACAATCGTTGGTGTGAATACACGGTGCATACCTGTCATAACTAATAATGGCCATAAGGCACCTACGATAGCTACTGCTAAAAAGCCTAATTTATCATGTACAAAGAAGACAATTTGAGACAGACCTGTACCAATCAAAATACCTGTAGGACCTACGATAATAATCGCTATTGGTGCAGCAATTAATAAGATTAACATTGGCTTCAAGAAGTTCTTCATTACAATTGGTGTAATACGATCTGCAAAATCTTCAATATATTTCAGCAACCAAGTCATGACGATTGCTGGAATAATCGTATAAGTATATTTCACTGACATAACTGGAATAAATGCGAAAGTTGCTTCTTTACCTTCTGCTGCTTTTTCCATAATTTCCATAAACACTGGATGTACCATAACACCAGCAATTGCTAATGCTAAAAATACGTTACTGTTAAATTTCCTTGCTGCAGATACTGCCACAAGCATTGGTAAGAAGAAGAACGGTGCATCTCCTATAGTATTTAAAATATTATACGTTGAACTGCTTTCTGACAGTACACCCGTCATACTTAATAACATGGCCAATAATTTAATCATCGAACCACCAATAATAGCAGGAATTAATGGTGACATCGTTCCGATAATAGCATCAAGAATATTGATACCCACCTGTTTAAATGTTAACTTTTTCTTTTCAACTGGCTCATTACTTTTAGCGCCTCCACTGACGCCATTCTTCATCAATGCTGTATAAGTATGTGATACATTGTTCCCTACAATAACTTGATATTGTCCACCTTGCTTACGTAACCCCATAACACCATCAATATTTTTTATTGCATCATCATCAGCCTTACTGTCATCTTTCAACACAAATCTTAATCTTGTCATACAATGCGTTAAATTTTTAACATTATCACTACCGCCAATGTGTTTAAGTATTTCATCAGCCATCCTTTGTTCATTTGTCATCTTTATATCTCTCCCATCTTGTTTAGAACAATAAAAAAGAGACCCAAATCATAAATAGATAGACTTATCCCTAGATAAATTCACCTATTAATGATTTAGGTCTCGCCTGCCGAACAGTAACAATCCTAAACAATTAATTGTTTATTTTGTTTTCGTAACATCAATATATCACATAATTATTTATTGTCAACGCTTTCATTTCTGGAAATTAATCTCTGTATATGAATCGTTAAGTACAATGCTTCATCGTGGGTCATTTCATACTGGTACTTTTTCAATAAAAATACTTCAATTTTCTTTACACATTTAAATGCATTCTTATATTTCTCTTTTACTATCTCATAAAGTTCGATTTCATTCGTATCAAGTGGGTTACTTGAGAAAATACGTTGAGCAAGAAATTTTAAATGTGTCACGAATCTATAATAAGTTAAACTTTCTTCATCGAAATCTAATCTAAAATGGTATTTCACTAAACTTAAAATATTTTGCACCATTTCTGTTACTTGATTATAGTCTGTTAAGTTATTATGTTCTGCATTTAACAAATGAATTGCAATAAATCCCGCTTCATCTTCAGGTAAACGAACACCAACAATTTCAGCAATCCAATCTAATGCTTGCACACCAATTTCATACTCAGTCGGATAAAAACGTTTCGTTTCCCATAGCAATCCATTCTTAATAGCCATTCCCTCTTTTTGACGCTCAATAGCAAAGTTTATATGATCCGTCAGTGCAACATAAATAGTATCGCTGAGATCTTTTTGATATTTATCCTTCGATACTTCGATAATTTTCTCAACAGCTTGAACCACTTCAATCGGCACTTCGATTAATAACGTTTTAAAGCGATCAGAAATTTCCTGGCTACTTAAATCAAATATTTTTTCAATCTTTGATTCTTCCACAATGTCGCCTTCTTGCTTTTGAAAACCTATCCCTTTCCCCATCACAACACGTTCCTGGTTGTTGTGGGTGACACTAATCACATTATGATTGATGACTCTATTTATCTTCATATGACACCCCTTTAATTAATAAATACATTGTGCCACACCGTTATAATAATTATCAATCTATAAATAAAAGAGACCCAAGTTTTCAAACTTGAATCTCCTTTTACAACTTATTAATTTTCTCCCTACGACCAACCTATCAACTGTGCAAAGATTAATGAAATGATTGAAATGACACCCCATACGATAAAGAGTGGGAAGAAGAATCGGATCCATTTTGTATATGATACGCCTCCGATTGCTAATGTTGCCATAAAGTATCCACTTGTCGGATAGAAGACATGTGTAAAGCCGTCTCCTAATTGGAAGGCTAAGACTGCGGTCTGTCTTGTTATACCTAACATATCCGCTAATGGTGCCATAATCGGCATCATCACTAAGGCTTGTCCGCTTCCTGAAGAAATAATAAAATTAATAAGCACTTGCACGATATACATACCGACTACTGCTACTGTTGGTGTTGCTCCATCGATAACAGAACCTAATCCATGAACGATACTATCCATAATTTTACCGTCTTCAAGTACAACAGCAATTGAACGTGCGAGCCCTACAATAATGGCACCCATTAATACATCTTTGAAACCATCATTAAAAGACTCACAAATTTCACGTGTATTCAATCCAGTTACGAGACCTACTACAATACCCATAACTATGAAAAGACCTGACATTTCTACCATAAACCATCCTTGTGTAATAACCCCGTATACAAGAATGATAAAGAATAAGAGCACGACGCCAATACCAATTTTTTGTCGTTTAGTCGCAACGAGTGGTTCTTGATTCGTAATATCTTTGTACATATGTCGCTACTCAGTATCATCATGATAAACTAAACTGATTGAAGGATCTTTTTTAACTTTTTTAGCGTATTTCATAATAAATAATACCGTTACAAATAGTACAATCACAAAAATAACTAAACGTAATCCGATTCCTGAGAATGTTGGAATACCTGATAATTTTTGAGCTAGTCCTGTATTGATCGGGTTTAACACACCGACCGTGAAGCCGACTACAGTACCACACAATGCAATAGATGTAGCGGTTATAGAGTCATAACCTAAAGCAATAATAAGCGGTATAATAACCGGAATATAAACGAGTGACAACTCTGCTGTACCGATTAATGTTGCAATAATCGCAAATACTGTTGTTAACACTGGAATAATCAAAATACTTTATTTATAAACTGACATGCAAGTTTATCCACACCAATTTCAATAATACCTGTACGTCTTAACACCATAAACATCCCACCTATGATAAGTGTAAAGAAGACAATTTCTCCTGCTTCAATTAAACCTCGTGGTATAATCGAAATAAAATCAACCAAACCAACTGGTGCTGAATCTATGTAATGGAATGAATCTGCATCTACCATTTCTCTACCCTCAGGCCCTTTAACCCTATCAAACTCGCCTGATGGAATTAAATATGTAGAAATAGTTGCAATCACACCGAAAACAAATAAAATCATATATATATGTGGCATACTAAACTTTTTGTTCGACCTATCTTCGTTCTTTGCCTTACCATTTTCCTTTACCAATGTGCACGACCCCTTTGCTTATTTTGATAAACAATTTTATGCTATCACGTTTAGGAAAATTTATAATTATACAAATCAGAAAATTTAAAAAATATTTTTGTCAGTTATTACAAAAAATCATATGCACAAATTATTTTTTACGTTATTATATAGGGAATTCCCTATTTTTCTTCTTTTGAGAAAAAATTCACAAACTTTCGTTATATTGTTTTAGAATAAAGATGTAGGAGGGATTGTCATGCGAAAGACGATTTTAGTTGTTCATGGTATGAGAAAGGGAAAGTTAAATGAAACGTTATTAAATTTTATTCATCAAACTTTTAATAGTGATGAGATTGATTATGAGGTGGCCTTTTTAGAAAGTGAAGAGATCTTATTAGATGAAGTGATTCAACAAACGGTTGATGCTGGATATTCACGTATTCATCTTGTGCCGTTATTATTGTTTACCGCTTCTCATTATTACGAAGATATCGAAGCTTTATATGAAACATTTCAAGAAAATAATCCGAACGTGCAGTTTATATTAAGTAAACCTTTAGGCACACACCCGATTATGACAAACTGGGTTGCTTCTCAACTTGAAGCTTACAAAGACGACATTGATGATGAAACTGGCATTGTCGTACTTGCTCACGGTAATGCACGCTTTGATGAACCGGATGTTGCACTTAGACGAATTTGTAGCGAACTATCAACAGATCAAAACCCATGTTATCCAAGTATGGTCTATGGTGAACTTCGCTTTAAAGAAACATTACCGAAAATCGCTAAGAAGCATCGTAAATTATTAATTATTCCATTTTTCTTCTATGATGGTTTCCTTGTAAACAAGTCGAAACGTCAAATAGAATCACTCGGTTTACCGAACCTTATCACATATACGACTGCCATTAATTTTCATCCGTTATTAAAAGACATTGTACATTTTAGAATTGCTGAGTGTGAGGCGATACCGGATGTATCCAATTCAACTGAACCTTAAAGGTAAACATGTCGTCATTATTGCTGGCGGCAAAATTGCATGGAGAAAGTTCTCTAAATTGAAATCAGAGCCTTGCTCAATTGATGTTATCGCACGTGAATTTCATGAGCACTTTGATACGATTCAACTAACGAAACATATTTGCCTTATACAAGTGGACTATCAACGAGAACATATTGCCCATGCAGACTTAATTATTATCGCAACGAACCAGCCCGAAAAGTGAATACATCGTCAAAAAAGACATGAAAGGCAATATTATTGAGAAGAAGCATATAGAGAATAGATATCAATAGACGGTAGAAATTTTTAAAACAACAGGTATAAGTAAAAATAAGGAGGAACGATTATGAAAAAAAGAACAGTTCAAATAATGATTTTACTATGGCAACGGTTTTAAATGTTATTCTTCTATTCGCTATAATTTTTACAATGCCAATAGAGAGTTTAACTTTGTCTATCGTATTCGCTATATTAGCAGGAGTGAATGCGGTATATTTAATGATATTTAACCCTTTACTATCTTGATAATTATCAACTTTAAATCCTATTCCATCATCAACAAAAGACACTTGATTTTGGTTTATCGTAACTTTAATATTTTTGGCATTGGAATGTTCATATATATTAGAAATAATATTTTCAAATAATCTCTCAAACCACAATTCTTCTCCTGACCAAATTAATTGGTTCTGAACACCTTCTAATTTTATGTTCATATTTTGCCTCTGGATAAGGTATTGCCATTTATCTATTATTTTCTTACAAATGCTTACAACATCTACTTCACGATTAAATGTATAAAAATATTGAATATTCTCTTTCTGATCTATTGAAATATTTTTAATCAGTTTTGAAATATAGTCTATTCTTTCATAAGACACTTCAATATTTTCATCCTCTATTCCATATTGCTGAGAAAGATGGAATAGTTCTAACCTTAATGCAGTTAATGGTGTGTTGATATCATGAGATATTTGATCTATATGATTTTGCTCTACCTTAGTTCTTTCCAATAATTCTATTTCTTTATAACTGAGTCTATCTATTAGCAAATTAATAGATAGACCTAATTCATCAATCTCATCTCTACTTCTTTACGTTTCAACTCAATTTTAAGTGTTTCAACAGTACTTAACTCTTCGATACCTTTTCCGTAGGAATATTGTTTTCCTACTTGTTGATTGAATCTATGTGTTTCACCATTTCTATAAGATCTTTCTTTTTGAATCACTTTACCTTCATCATCTTTTTCTTCATTACCTGATTATTTTCTCCGAAAATTATTAACTTACCATTTTCATATGAAATATCTATTGGTCTTTTGAAAAGCCTAGAGCTCTGCTTTTAATTCATATCTATCATCTTTTTCACTAATATCAGTTTTTATACCTTGTTCATCAAGAAAATTACTAAAAAAATGTCTTCTAAACGGTTTTAAATCATAAGCCATAACAATCACTCCTTATAATATTTAACCTAATTTTTCATTAATACTCTTGACATACTACAAATAATTTAAATATTCTTCCCAATTACTGTTAAATTTGAATTCAACAAAAGGGTTATATTCAAATACACCATCAAATTTAAACCAAAGAGTATTGAACCCAAAAAGGTCCAATACTCTTTATAATTATTTATTACCAAAAACAAGCGTTTTTCTAAAAAATCCAAAAATAACAACACAAACTTATGAACCTTTTTAGGTTCAATCATCCAAAATATTTTTAAAAAATTATCAAAAAGATGTATTTCCTTTTTAAAACTTATAAATATTTTTAAAAAATTATCAAAAAGTTGTATTTCCTTTTTAAAACTTATAAATATTTTTAAAAAATTATCAAAAAGTTGTATTTCCTTTTTAAAACTTATAAATATCTTTAAAAAATTATCAAAAAGATGTATTTCCTTTTTAAAACTTATAAATATCTTTAAAAAATTATCAAAAAGTTGTATTTCCTTTTTAAAACTTATAAATATCTTTAAAAAATTATCAAAAAGATGTATTTCCTTTTTAAAACTTATAAATATCTTTAAAAAATTATCAAAAAGATGTATTTCCTTTTTAAGGGAGTATTTTGAACAAACTCTAATTTTATATACTTTTCTAAATGTATAATCACGTTTATTTCTTAAAACGCAAATACACTCCAAGTAAAAGTAAGTTATAACTATACATATTTGTTACCAAAAAATATACACCTTAACTACATTTAAACCATAAATTACTTGCAACCTTTGTTCTTCTATAAGAAGGTGTTTGGTTATGTGATAACCACATCATTATTCGATAAATACGCGACAAGTGAAACAAGACAATTCAAAAGCTTACGTAGATTCTTCAAAATTTACGTCCGCAGCATGAGAGGCGCTAGCGAATTAAGACATCAATTAA
>NZ_JAJNHJ010000052.1:0-10064 GCF_022386965.1 Mammaliicoccus sp. B-M6 | reverse complement strand
ACACATCCGTATAAATTCATTTTAATATGAATTCAACGAAAGTGTTTTTATTTTACTCCCACATCCTGGGGTTAGTGCAATCATCATAGCTGGCATTATCTTATCTTTGTATTTGATCGGCATTTTCAATGGCTGTTATTTTACCATTCTTTGTCGTTATTAATATTGAGAAGGAATTGTTTGGATTATCATCATAAACTAACCCATCGCTATTTTCTATCGTTGGTGTTCCGTGAACGGATTTAAATGCTTCTACTGTTACATTTGTTGGTGCTACGTATATATGCTCTGCTTTATCTTTACTATTATATTTTACAGCTACGTTGCCATATTTTTCAGCATGAGATTGTCCAGCTTCTATACGTCCATCTGACTTCCCGAATTTCTTTTCAATGGCATCTCGCGACAATCCAATACCTACTCCATAAAACCCGCTTCTTACATCAGCATTCATAAAGCCTTGGCTAAATTGAGTCGTTTGGACATCGATGCTTGGAGGATCGCCTTCTGGTTCCTCAGAATCATCACTGGATTCTTTGTCATGACTTTCCTCACTACTCGGTTCTTTATCAGCTGTTTGTTGATTACTAGAAAATTCAATACGATTATCACCAGCAATAAATTGATACGCAATGAAACCAAATACACCAACGATTAAAAGTAGTAATACTAATATCATTCCCGAAAATATCTGTTTCAAATTCCTTCCTCCGAACTGTAATTTTCATAAAAAAGTTTATAAATGTATTGTAATTCATATCAAAATGACTTTCTATAGTAACCTAAAATAAAAAAGAATAGATTTCTCTATTCTTTTTAAACTATTTCTAAATATACCTTACACCAACACTTCTGTTTTATTTTCTACGCATTGTTGGACTGATGCTGCTACTTGATCGACGACTCTTTTTTCTAATGAATTTGGTATGACATAATTCGCATTGAGTTCGTCTTTGTGAATTGTTGCTGCTATGGCTTTTGCTGCTGCTATTTTCATTTCAGTTGTGATATGTTGTGTCTTGGCATCTAATACTCCTCTAAATATACCAGGGAATGCTAACAGATTATTAATTTGATTTGGATAGTCTGAACGACCCGTTCCAACGATTGCTGCACCCGCTTCATACGCTTCTTCCGGATAAATTTCTGGTGTTGGATTCGCTAATGCAAAGATAATTGGGTCGTTGTTCATTGATTGAACATGTTCTTTTGATAATGCTTTTGGACCTGATACGCCGATAAATACATCTGCACCCTTTATGACATCTTCTAAAGTACCTTGTATATTATCAAGGTTTGTATATTCAGCAATTTCTCTTTGTGCATCATTCAACCATTCTTCTGATTTATTTAAGACACCTTCTAGACTGACGAGCGTAATATTTTGATAACCCGCTTCTAACAATAATTTCGCAATCGCAATACCTGCTGAACCTGCGCCATTTATAATGATTTTCGCATCTTTTTCTGCTTTATCTACAACTTTAAGTGCATTGATTAATGCTGCAAGTACGACGATTGCTGTTCCGTGTTGATCGTCATGAAATACAGGTATATCTAATTCTTCTATTAAACGCTTCTCTATTTCAAAGCAACGAGGTGCTGAAATATCTTCTAAATTGATACCTGAGAAATTAGGTTGTAATGCTTTAATAATTGAAATGATTTCTTCAGTATCTTTCGTGTCTAATGAAATTGGAAAAGCATCAACATTCGCAAGTTTTTTAAAGAGAATGCTCTTACCTTCCATAACAGGAATGGCTGCTTTTGGACCGATATCACCTAAACCTAGTACTGCTGTTCCATCTGTAATAACTGCAATCATGTTACCTCTTGCAGTTAATGTATTTACTTTTGTTTCATCTTCAGCAATTGCTCTACATACTGCAGAAACACCTGGCGTATAGACAACACTTAAGTCTTCTTCTGAAGTCACATCTACTTTGCTCGTGATTTCAATTTTACCTGCGCGTTCTTGATGTAAATTTATAGATTCACCGTATTCATTACTTTCAGTCATTTTTAATTACTCCTTATTTATTTATATTTAGCTTAATAATTTTAATAAAAGTGATGCTAAGATTACGGTAGATACACCACCGATTCTAGTAGCAACTTGTGCAAACGGCATTAATGCCATACGTTTAGACGCTGATAATATCGCAACATCTCCTGTACCACCTAAGCCACTATGACAACCTGTTACGATGGCTGCATCAACGGGATACATCTTCATTAATTTTCCTACGAAATATCCAGATAATATCATGACAAATACAACTGACGCACATACGATAACGTATGCTGGTGTTACAATCTTCACAACATCTTCTAAAGGAATATAAAGCATACCGAGACCGACCATTAACGGCCAAGTTAAACTTGTTGAAATAAATTTGTATAAATTATGCGCACCGTCTTCCATTTTGTGTGGCATCACTTTAAGACACTTAATTAGTGTCGCAAATAAAATCATAATAACCGGTCCTGGGACACCAATGAATTTCTGACCAAGTGTACCAACAATAAAGAATGTACAAGCAATGAGTAAACCTGCACCCATTAGCGAGAAATCAATGACTTTCTCTTTCTCTTCATGAACTTCATTACCATCTTCAGATTTTACTAATTTCCCATTTCCTGAAAGATGTTTTTTCTTTTCACCTAAACGCATCATAAGCCCTGCACTGACAACTGCGAAGATATTCCCAATAACAGCTGCTGGAATCATTTGAGATACGAATGATTCTGCTGATCCACCTAAAATAGATGAATATGCAATAGATAATGGAAGTATCCCTTCACCGATACCGCCACCGATAATTGGAACAACGATATAGAAGAAAGTATGTTGTAAATCATATCCAAACAATAATCCAACTAACATACCTGCTACGACAGCTAATACTGTACCCACTATTAAAGGTACAAACATGCGTGTGAAACCTTGAATTAACATTTTTCTATTCATGCCTAAAATACTGCCGACTACTAAACAAGAAATATAGAAATACAAGAAATTAGACGTCTTCATCAAAGTCGTAACGGCTTCCATTGAAGAGGTATTAATCACGTTTAAAAATACTAAAATAGAAGGTACAAGCAATGCTAATATAGCTGGTCCACCTATTTCTTTTAATATAGGAATTCTCTGCCCTAAATCGCCAAGCAATATTCCTAAAATCATGATGACAGCAAATCCACCAATCATATCTGCTGGTAAAGTATTATATACAGATGCTGTTAATATAATTGCAGCTAAGACAATGTATAACGGTAATGGTAATACACCAATTTTAGCTTTCATTAATTTTTCCCATAAGCTTTTTATATTATTTTGGATAGGTAACTCACTCTCGGTAACCGCTTCCAAATTGGTCTTCGTATTCATTTTTATCCCCCTTAATTGATATAAATTCATTTTATGAAAACGCAACCAAAAATTATAGCTTATGAAATTTTAATTATCTTTTTGTAATTAAAAAAACCAAACGAACTGAATCGTTTGGTTTTTAATTTAGATATATCATGACATATATCCTTGTAAATATTTTAAGTTGTCTTTGTTTAACTTGTAGAAGTATATCGGTCGGCCAATACCATATGTTAAAGATTCTTCCAGCACTTCAATATCTGTTAAGAATTTTAAATATTTTCTTACAGATACTCTTGAAATATTAACTGCTTTAGAAATATCATCTGTTGAAAATGCATGATCTTCAAAGTCATTCATCTTCTCAATGATGCTTTGTAATGTTTCTTTTGTGACGCCTTTTGGCAATTTCAGTTCTGAATCATCTGTAACAACTTGTTTATTCAAGAACTCTGCATCAATATCTGCTTGTTTAATTTGCTGATTATCTTTAAAGAAAGTCTGTCCTTGTTTGTATTTAAGTAAAGACTGCTTAAATCTTTCGAATTCAAATGGTTTAATTAAATAATCTACCGCGCCATATCTGAAAGCTGTCTGAATATCTTCAGCATCTGTAGCAGCTGTTATTAATATCGCATCTACTTGATAACCTTGTTCTCTTACATATTTCAAAAAAGTTAAGCCATTTTCTTCTGGCATGTATATATCTAACAATAATAAATCGATCTTCTTTGACTGAATGACTTCCATTGCTTCTGTCACATTCTGTGCAAAATCAACTAACGCTTCAGGATCTACTTTTTCTATAAATTGACGATTGATTTGTGCAACCATTGGGTCATCTTCAACTATAAGTATATTTAACATTTATCTTCGTCCTTTTTCGGATAGTTTATAACAACTGAGAACTGTACATTTCCTGCTTCATGCGCATTGATTGATATTTGACCATCAAGCTTTTCAACACTTTGTTGAACGAGGTGTAAACCATACCCTCTATTCTCTCCTTTAGAAGAATAGCCTTTTTCAAATATATGTTCATCTAGTTCATGACTTAGACCCACGCCTGAATCTATCACATCTATCATTAATTGATCTTGTTTATAGTTCAAGTCTACGTCAATTGTTTTCTTTTTAAGTGATGATGATACTAATGAGTCTATACTATTATCAATTAAATTACCGATAATTGTAATCACTTCATGCGTAATATGTGAATCTTTCGGTTCTGGTATCGTAGCATGATTAACTATAGAAAGCTTGATTTGTTGTTCGCGCGCCAAACTAAGTTTACCAATTAAGAAACCAGCAAGTGCAGCATCTTTAACTTTCGATGTGATATCTCCACTTTCTTGACTACCGAGTTCAACAATTTCACGTATGTACTGCTTTAAATCATCGTAATGTTCCATCTGCAACATACCAGAAATCACATGCAATCTATTACTAAATTCATGCGACTGGGCTCTTAACGTATCTGCATACGTCCGAACACCTACCAACTGCTCTGATAATTTATGCACTTCTGTCTTATCCCTAAACGTCGATATCGCACCTACTATGTCATTATTCACAATTAACGGTACTCTATTAACCAATATCTTCACACCATTAATATCTTGCTCTTTATCAAGTTCAGGCTTTCCAAGCTCAACAATCTTAGGCAATTGCGTCGAAGCCATATAATCATTAATTGGCATACCTATAGGATCACCCTTAAGACCTGCTTTCTTAAAAATATCCATTGCAGACTTATTAACCAAATTAATTTTACCTTCTTTATCAACTGCTACAATCCCTTCATGAACAGACTGTAACATCGTATTACGTTCACCTAGAATTTTCGCAATATGAGAAGGTTCAAGTCCTAACAAAATACGCTTAATATAAATCGATAATAAATACGCACCGATAGCACCTACAATTAAACCAATCACAGATCCAATGATAATTTTCTTATTGCCATCTGCCAAAGCTTCATACACCGTCTGCATAGGCACACCAACTGATACCGCACCCACTTGTTTACCATCAGCATAAATAGGCGTAAAAGCACGCATCGTTAAACCAAGCGTACCTTTCGCAATAGAAGAACTAGACTTACCATGTAAGACTTTTCCTTCATCGCCACCTTTAAAATGCTTACCAATCAACTTCTCATTCGGGTGAGACTTTCTAATACCATTCATATCCATGACAACAATAAAACTCACGTCCGTTGTTTTTTGAATCTTAGACGTATAATCTTGGATTTTATGATCATCACTATCCTCAGCCAAAGACTTCTGCACAACCTCAGAACCAGCAATCGCCTTACCAATAACCTCCGCCTTCTCCTTTGTCGTACTATGAATCGTATCCTTAATCGTATTACTGATTAATAAACACGTAATTAATAAAGAAAATAGCACCACAATACAAACCACAATAATCACAAGCGTACTCAACTTTAATCTTTGCTTCTTCAAAACATAACCGCCTTTAGTAAACATTACAAATGTTATTAATTATTAAGAATATATCATATTCTTAGTTTTCATATAATAAATCATTGGAAATTATCTAAAGTTGAATTTTTATGGATCGTAATTTTACATTTTATTAACCTTGAGAACAATTTTTGATAAAATATAGACAAATATCATAATTTTTGGAGGTAATATTTTGAAAAAACAAATCGAAGTTGTAGGTGCAATTATCTTTAATGATGATAAGGTACTTTGTGCACAAAGAAATGAAAATATGAGTTTACCTCTTATGTGGGAATTCCCTGGCGGTAAAATAGAAAAAGGTGAATCTGAAATAGAGGCTTTGAAACGAGAGATCAGTGAAGAAATGTTATGTGATCTTGAAGTTGGTGATAAAGTTACTTCTACTTCTTATGAATATGACTTTGGAATTGTTAACCTTCATACATATAAATGTAAATTGAAAGAAAAAATGCCTACACTTACTGAACATAAAAGTATTCAATGGCTTGATGTTAAAGATCTTGAAACTTTAGAATGGGCACCAGCCGATATACCTGCTGTCAAAATCATTGTAGATGAGGTATAAATATGAACAATTTATTAGAAGACTTTAATCAGTCGCTACACAAAGGGTTTATAGATCGTACAATTTCACATAAAGGTAATTTCATGCCGAAATTGTTGGTCAATAATAATGAAGAAAATGTACTTTCAACTATTATTAATGAACTGCATAAATGTAAGACATTCACGATTTCAGTCGCTTTTATCACAGAAAGTGGATTAGCAAGTTTAAAATCGCATCTATATGATTTAGACAAAAAAGGTGTTCGAGGTAAAATTATTACTTCGAATTATTTGGGGTTCAATACGCCTAAAATGTATAAAGAATTATTAAAGCTTAAAAATGTAGATGTAAAATTAACTGGTGTTAATGGATTTCACGCTAAAGGTTATGTATTTGACCATGAACATTATTCGTCCATGATTGTCGGAAGTTCTAATTTAACTTCTAACGCTTTAAAAGTTAACTACGAACATAATATCTTACTTTCTACTCAAAAGAATGGCGACCTCGTTTATAATATTAAAGCACAATTTGATGAACTATGGCATAATAGTACCCCTCTTTCTGATGAATGGATTCAAGATTATGAGAAGACATATGATGCCCGTAATTTAAAAGAAGCACAACGCATTACCGAGCAACAAAATGAAATCCAAAAAAATATTGATGCAGCAGTTAGAATCGAACCTAACATTATGCAAAAAGAAGCATTACATTCATTAGCTGAACTCAGAAAAGAGCATAAAGATAAAGCACTGATCATTTCAGCTACTGGTACAGGAAAAACAATTCTCTCTGCATTAGATGTGAGAAGTTACAATCCTAATCAATTTCTATTTATCGTTCATAATGAAGGTATTTTAAAAAGAGCTATTCAAGAATTTAAAAAAGTACTGCCATTCGCACAAGATAAGGATTTTGGCTTATTAACAGGGAAACAAAAGAATACTAACGCTAAATATTTATTTGCAACGATTCAAACATTATCTAAAGAAGATGTTTTTATGCAGTTTGATGAAAAGTACTTTGATTATATCGTTTACGATGAGGCGCATCGCTCTGCTGCCTCATCATATCAAAAGGTATTCAATTACTTTACACCTGATTTTGTACTTGGTATGACCGCAACACCTGAAAGAACCGATAATTTAAATATATTTGAAATGTTTGATTACAACATCGCTTATGAAATTAGATTACAAAAAGCGCTAGAAAGTGAAATACTCTGTCCCTTCCATTATTTCGGTGTCACAGACTATGTGCTTAATGGTCAATCTACAGATGATTACAGTAGTTTAGCAGATTTAACTTCTGATGAAAGAGTTAAACATATTCTAGAAAAGACTCAATACTATGGATACTCTGGTGACACACTTAAAGGACTTATTTTCGTTAGTAGAAAAGATGAAGCATGGGAGCTCTCTAATAAATTAACTGCTCTTAACGTACCTTCACTTGCATTGACTGGTGAAGACAACATGGATAAACGACAAGAAGCAATCGAACAACTAAAATCAGGAGAAATCAATTACATTATTACCGTTAACTTATTTAACGAAGGTATTGATATCGCACCTGTAAATCAGATTGTCATGTTAAGGGAAACAGAATCAAGTATTATCTTTATTCAACAGCTTGGTAGAGGCTTAAGAAAAGCAGAAAACAAAGAATATTTAACGGTTATTGATTTTATAGGTAACTATAAGAAAAACTACCTCATTCCAGTCGCATTATCTGGTGATCAATCACAAAATAAAGATAATTACAGAAGATTTATAGCGGATAATACTGCATTAACAGGTGTTTCTACTATCAACTTTGAAGAAGTAGCTAAGAAACAAATATATGATTCACTGAAACAAGTCAACTTGAGTTCAGCAGCTCACATTAAACAGGCATTTAATGAAGTTGAACAAAGAATTGGTCGAACGCCATTATTAATGGATTTCATTAGACAGAATTCTATAGATCCTAGCGTGATATATTCTAGTGACAGTACTTATAATAACTATCATGAATTCATAGTCAGATTCAAGAAAACTGAAGACACATTAACTAAAAATGAAAGTCTCAACTTAACGTTCTTGTCTCGAGAAATCGCACCAGGCTTAAAAAACGTTGATTATACAATTTTAGAAGCTATTATTAGAAGACCTCATAAAATACATGAGCTACTACCAATCGCACAACAAATTGATTCAAACGTTACAAACGATGACATTCAGACAACCTTGAAAATTTTAGACCATCGTTTCTTTAGCGTTACAATAAACAAAACGTATGGTAGCCCTATTATCAACATAATCGATGATGAGGTTAGACTGACCGATACATTTTCATCAGCACTAGAAAAAACAGTATTCAAAACATACGTTGATGACATTATTGAATTAGCTAAATACAATAACATGGTACATCACGGTAACCAAAACGGCTTACTACTATATAACAAATATACAAGAAAAGACTTCGTTAAATTACTAAACTGGAAATCTGATGAGTCCGGAACAATAAACGGCTATAAATTCGGAAATAATACTTTACCAATTTTCATTACATATCATAAACAAGATGATATCAGTGATAATACAAAGTACGAAGATGAATTCCTAAGTCCCGACGAACTCAAATGGTTTACAAGAAGTAATCGTACATTAGAATCAAAAGAAGTCCAAAAAATCTTAGCACATCAAGAAAATAATATAGACATGTATATCTTTGTAAAGAAAGAAGACGTGGCAGACGGAAAAGAATTTTATTACCTGGGAAAAGCCCACTACATTAAAGATTCAGCAGAACAAACAATCATGCCAAATGCGAAACAACAAAATATCGTCACAATGACATTATCTATGGAATCACCTGTAAAAGACGAAATATATAGATATATCATAGAGGCGTAGGGAAGAGTCTAGGACATCATTGTTCTAGACTTTTCAATTCTCTACAAATATTTCTCCAACACTATTTCATCTCGAATTGGAATTCCGTTTTCTGCAAATTGTGGAATGGATGGCTTTTGTTTTCTTGCTTTTTCTACTGCATTTGGAATAACTTTTCTGATGTTATATCCTCTTTTTTGATAGAACTTCAAAGCATTTAAGTTATCATTTGTTGTTATGACTGAAATGTTTGTTATATCCTTTTCCTCAGATATTTCTTCTAACTTTTTCAACAATTGACTTCCTATTCCTACATTCTCCCTAAAACTATCCAATGAAATAATTTCTATTTGATCATTTCTTATTATATATGTAATCACACCAATTATTTCCGCTTCATCGTACGCAACAAATCCTGGTAAATCTGATAATTGATATGTTCCTGAAGAGACAACCATTTCATCATCACCCCAGTTATCAATATACAAATCGATGAGTACTTGTTTATTGATGTCATTAGTATGAATCACTTTCATTGTTAATCACCTGCTTCTTATACTTTAACCAAATTATATTAAATACTCTTTAATTTGTGCTATGAGCACTAAATTATTACAAAAAAATAACCATTCCCAACTTTGATACACTCCCCTAAAAGCAGACACTTTAAATATAAAAAGTGGACTATATTATGCACTAACCCCATGATGTGGGAGTAAAATAAAAACACTTTCGTTGAATTCATATTAAAATGAATTTATACGGATGTG
>NZ_JAJNHJ010000051.1:0-10344 GCF_022386965.1 Mammaliicoccus sp. B-M6 | reverse complement strand
TGGTTATGAACCAGCTTCTTTTACATGATCAAATTAAAGATAGAGTTATTAAGTATCTTGAATAACTTACACACTTAATTTGACAAAGCCTTAAAAAATATTCATAACAATTCTAGAAATATATAGCAACGCAATGATTAAACTGCATAGAAATACCATGCTCATATATTTTTTCTTTTTAGGCTTTGCTGCTTCAATTTCGTCTTTATTCTCTAGATATTCTAGCAATTCTTTCTCTATTTCCTCGTTAATATCTTTGTCATGATTTTCACTCACAACCATCCCTCCACGACTACATGTTCATCTTTAAATTTATATTATTACAATTTCTGTAAAAGGACAATCTTTACTTTGTATTAATTACAAGTTATCAATTCTAGTACCTTTTTTCAATTTGTGAGCACCACATTTGATTAATCGCGCACGATAATTTAATATATAATCAATCGCACACGATAGAAAGGAGTATTTTATGGATTACAATATGAAACTAGCCAATCAAGTTTGTTTCTCAGCATATAATGTAAGTCGATTATTTGCCCAATTTTATGAAAAAGAGCTTAAGTCATTTGGTTTAACTTACTCACAATATTTAGTCTTACTTTCATTATGGGAGGAAAATCCTCAAACATTACATTCAATTGGTCATAAATTGGACCTTTCAAGCAACACGCTTACCCCACTACTTAAAAGATTAGAACAATCAGGATGGGTCACTCGACAAAAATCAGACCAAGACAAAAGACAATTAATTGTTTCGTTAACTCAAAAAGGGAAAGATCAAAAGCAACCTATTTACGATGCTATCTCTAAATGTGTATCAGAAGATATGAATTTAGAATTATACAAACAAACGAAAGACATTATGGATCAATTAGAAACAACTTTAAGAAAGCAATTAAATAAATAACATATAAAGGGTGATAAACTATGAAAAAATTTGATGTTGTATTTATAGGAAGTGGTCATGCTGCATGGCACGCTGCGTTAACGTTAAAACATGCAGGCAAATCTGTAGCCATTATAGAAAAAGACACGATAGCTGGTACATGTACAAATTACGGTTGTAATGCCAAAATCTTACTTGAAGGACCTTATGAAGTATTAGAAGAAGCTAGTCACTATCCTCAAATTATTGAATCTGACCAATTACATGTAAACTGGGAGAACTTGATGCAATATAAGAAAGCTGTCATAAATCCCCTTTCCAATACGCTTAAATCTATGTTTGAACAACAAGGTATCGAAGTTATAATGGGTGCCGGTAAATTAGTAGATGCTCATACAGTTGATGTTGAAGGTACGCCTATTCAAGCTGAAAACATCGTCATTGCAACAGGACAACATAGTAATAAATTAGATATAGAAGGTAGCGCATTAACACATGATAGTCGTGACTTCTTATCTTTAGATAAAATGCCAAATAGCATCACATTTATTGGTGCTGGTATTATTAGTATCGAATTCGCTTCAATCGCAATTAAATCAGGTGCTGAAGTTCATGTCATCCACCATACAGATAAACCATTAGATGGATTTAATGAAAAACACATCGCGAAATTAATTCATAAACTTGAATCTGAAGGCGTACAATTCCATTTCAATGAAAATGTTCAATCAGTACAACAAACTGGTAACAGTTATCACGTAACAACAGAAACAGGACTTAGCGTTGATACTGACTATGTTCTAGATGCTACTGGACGTAAACCAAATGTACAAAATATAGGACTAGACGAATTAGGCATCGAATATAGTGAAAAAGGTATTCAAGTTGATGATTATTTAAGAACAAACATACACAACATATATGCAAGCGGAGATGTATTAGATAAAACAATCCCTAAATTAACACCAACAGCAACATTTGAATCTAACTACATCGCGACTCATATATTAGGTATCAATCCAAACCCAATTCAATATCCAGTGATACCATCAGTATTATACTCATTACCAAGACTTTCACAAATAGGTGTTACAGTTAAAGATGCAGAGCAAAGCGAAGCATATACAATAAAAGAAATACCATTTGGTAAACAAATGGTATTTGAATATAAAAATGAAACAGAAGCAGAAATGACAATTATAATAAATGCAGACAAACAACTCGTTGGTGCAGAAATTTACGCAGACGATGCAGCAAACTTAATCAACCTACTCACATTTATCGTTAACCAAAAACTAACAGCCAAAGACCTCAATCAACTCATCTTTGCATTCCCAGGATCATCAAGCGGCGTGCTAGATTTATTAAAAGTAGCAATGATGTAAGATATATAAATACAGAGGTAAGACTACCGTCACTAATACGGAAGACTTACCTCTGTTTTTGTTTTGGAAAATCTAGTGCCAGAAACTATTTAGTCTCTCTACTCAGACAAATGCACCATTTTATCTGCGCTATCTGTAAATATGCCATCAACGCCCCAGTTTGCTAATTGGTTTGCGCGTGCTGGTTTGTTTACGGTCCAAACGTTTAATTCATAACCCGCTTCTTTGACCATTCTTACTTTTGCTTTTGTGAGTTTGGCATCTTCTGTATTCACTATCTTCGCATTGCAATAGTCTAACAATGTTCTCCAGTCTTCTTTGAATGATGTCGTATGGAAGATGACAGCTCTTTTATATTCTGGCATGATTTCTTCTGCTAGTTTAACGAGTACGACGTTAAAGCTTGATATGAGTACTTCTTGATTTTGATTTAAGTTTGCTAATTTTTCTTTAACTTGCTTTACCATACTTTTAGATAGAACGAGTCCATTCGCGCCAGTGACGCCTTTCAACTCTACATTTAGGTTCATGTTATATTCATTTGCTATTTCTATCACATCATCGAATGTTGGTAAGCGTTCATCTTTAAATTTCGCACCATACCATGATCCTGCTGATGCTTCTTTTAATTCTTCATAGTTTAATGCTGTTATTTCCCCGGACATACTTGTTGTACGGTCTAAATAGTCATCATGAATGATGATTAATTGTTTATCTTTTGTAATGGCAACATCTAACTCTAGCCATTTTACACCTTCTATTTCTGAAGCTGCTTTAAAAGATGCTATTGTATTTTCTGGAGCTTTACTTGGTAATCCTCTATGTCCATATATTGTTAGCATATTACCTCTCCTTGCGCTTTTTATTTTTAAATTGTTAATTTTTTGATTCTTAGGGTATATATTTACAACAAACATCCGTAGAATCAGCATACCTGTATTATCACATTATTGGTCTGTTTATTGCCAACAAAATGTGTGTAGATTTTTTAAGGAGGGTATGGTTATGGCTAGTGAAACAATTACAATACATACTAAACAGGATATTATCGATTATGTGAACGAACGTAAGACGACAAAGCGTACGTCACTATTATTAATTATCGTATTAGGCACAATATTTTTAGATGCTTATGATTTAACAATTTTAGGTACAGCAACTGATCAACTTACTCAAGAATTCAAACTTTCTCCGACTTACTTATCATTCATTATGACAGCAATGCCATTCGGTGCATTATTTGGTGCTGCAATTGGTGGATTTTACGCCGATAAATTAGGTCGTAAATTAATTCTATCTGTCTCATTGATTTCTTTAATTATCGGGGCGATTGGTGCCGCGTTATCACCTGCACCAGCTATTTTATTATGTTTCAGATTATTGATGGGATTTGCAATTGGTATGGATAGCCCAGTTGCTTTTACTTTTATAGCAGAAATCAGTAATAAAAAAGATAAAGGCCGTAACGTCAACTATTGGCAAGTCGTTTGGTATATCGCCGTTGTATCTTCGGCTCTTATCGTTATTTTGTTATATTCTCTTGGTACAGGTGCTTGGTTATGGCGTTATTCCGTAGCACTCGGCGCAGTGTTCGCAACGATTATACTCGTTTTAAGATTATTTTATTTAAGCGAAAGCCCATCATGGTCAATGAAAAATAAAACCTTAACAGAAGCGAGTAAAGAACTCGAAAAGAACTACAACATCAATGTGAATATCGAACCTAATAAAGGTGAATATGAATCATTTAGTAAAACAGAAGTTAAAAATCCTTTACGTACATTGTTTAATAAACGCTATCGTAAAAGAACAATATTAGCGACTTCCATTGCAACATTACAAGGTATGCAGTACTATGCAATCGGTCTATATATTCCTTTAATCGCAATTTATATAATCGGAGAAAACAAAATCGAATCCTTATCAGGTACTGCACTCATTAATATCGCGGGTATCATTGGTGGTTTAACTGGTGCATTACTCACAACAAAATACGGCGCACGTAAATTAACAATTGCTGGGTTTAGCATTGTAGGGACAGCCATGATTATTATAGGTTTATTTTATGGACATTCCTATACTTGGTTGATTGCGTTAATGGTGGCATTTTTCCTATTTGGACATTCAGGTGGACCAGGAACTCAAGGTAAAGCAATTGCCGCCCTATCATACCCTACAATTCTACGAGGTAAAGGAACAGGCTTTGTTGAATCCGTGAGTAGATTCGGTAGTATGTTTGGTACATTTATTTTTCCAATTATATTAGCTAACTTAGGATTAAATAAGACAATGCTGCTATTAGCATTAGTGCCTATAGTTGGGCTAATCATTACTACTTATATTAAATGGGAACCAGTAGGTAAAGATGTCGAGCACGAAGATCAATATATTGAAAAAGTTTAATACAAAAAGCAAAAGCCTAGGACAACCTCCTAGGCTTTGTTACTTATGAAGTTCAATTTTCGCTATCTCGTGAGTTTACTGCATCTTTAACTCATATCTTTTACGATCTCGTGAGTTTATCACACCTTTAACTCACATCTTTTCAGTATTACAACTCATACTCAAAAAATACACCTAAAAATTTGAAAGCCTAGGACGTCTTGAGATGTCCTAGGCTTCATTTATTATTCTTCTGTTTTATATGTTCTAATGTGATCTGCGATACTGTGTAAGTATACTTTTGAATATGGGTCTTGTCTGAGTTCGCGTTCGAAGTCAAATTCTTGGTTATCAAATCTATTAAAGAAAGTTTCGTATTCTTCTACAGATAATTGTTCTCTTGATGCAAGCATGTCTAAGTGTTTTTCTTTATCTAGCGCTTTATCATAATCTTCTACGATTGAACCACTAAATATTTCAGCTACTGCACCTGAACCATAACTAAATAGACATACTTCTTGTCCTGCTTGGAATGTATGGTTTTGTAATAAAGAAATTAAACTTAAATACAATGAACCTGTATAAATATTTCCTACGTCTCTATTCCATAGTACAGAATCTTGATATGCATCCATTAATCTGTTTTTAATTGAATCTTCTACGTTTTCGTTTAAAATAGTCTTGAAGGCTTTTTCGCCCATTTTAGTAAATGGAACGTGGAAACAGAATGATTCAAAATCATTTACTTTATGACCTGTACGTTTAGCGTATTCATTCCAAACTGTGTTGAATGATTCAATGTATGCATCTTTAGATAAAGCACCATCTACGACAGGATATTTTTCAGATGTTGGTCTCCAGAAATCATATACATTATTTGTATATGCAACGCTATCGTCATTTAATTCTAAAATTCTAGGATTATGACTCAATAGTAAAGCGACTGCTCCTGCACCTTGTGTAGGTTCTCCACCTGAATTTAATCCGTAACGTGCGATATCAGATGCGATTACAAGTACTTTTTTACTCGGATTGTTTGATAAGAAGTCTTTAGCAAGTTGGATAGCTGCTGTAGCTGAGTAACATGCTTCTTTCATTTCAATACAACGTGCAAATGGTTGAATATTTAATTGGTTATGAATCTCTATTGATGCTGCTTTAGAGTGATCAACGCCTGATTCAGTCGCTACGATCACCATGTCGATATCTTTTTTATCTTGTTCAGATAATATATCTTGAGCAGCGTTAATACCCATTGATATAATATCTTGGCTTACTGGATTAACGGCCATTTTATTTTGACCGATACCAATTTTAAATTTATTTGGATCTACTCCACGAGCATTTGCCAAATCTTCCATACTTACATAAAAACTTGGGATGTAAAAATCTAATTTATCAATACCTATTGCCATAATAATTTCCTCTCAATATGTTATTTTATATATTGAATGATATCAAACTACATTAAATATTGACAATTATTAATAAATAAATTTTTAAGGAGAACATAAAATATGAATAAAGTTGTAATCGTAAGTGCTCAAAGAACACCTGTAGGAAAATTCAGAGGAAAATTGAGTAACTACTCTGCAGTAGAATTAGGGACTGCTGCTTTAAAATCTGCAATCAATAAAATCCAACTAGATCCTAAAGATATAGAAAATGTAATTTTCGGTAACGTTGTTCAAGCAGGTACGGGACAAAATGCTGCTCGACAAATTGCTGTAAATGCTGGTTTACCATATGAAACACCTGGTATGACAGTAAACGAAGTTTGTGGATCAGGACTTAAATCTATCATTTTAGGGAAACAACTTATTCAACTTGGAGAAGCAAATGTTGTTGCTGTAGGCGGCATCGAAAGCATGACAAACACACCAGACCTTGTGCTTAAAAAAGGCGACGCACCTGTTAAAAGTTTCATGCATGATGGTTTAACAGACGTCTTTCATAATATGGCGATGGGCTTAACTGCAGAAGCAATTGCAACTAAATATGAAGTTACCCGTGAAGAACAAGATACGTTTGCATTAAATTCACATTTAAAATCTGATAAAGCAACAAAAGCTGGTAAATTCAATGAAGAAATTGTTCCATTAGAAGATGTTAATGGTGAAACAATAACTTCAGATGAATTAATCAGACCTGAAAGTACAATAGAAGATCTTGCAACATTAAAGACAATTTTCAAAGAAGACGGTACAGTTACTGCGGGTAACGCTTCAGCTTTAAGCGACGGTGGTTCTGCTTTAATTTTAATGAGTGAATCATACGCGAAAGAACATGGCTACACAATCTTAGCAACTGTCGGACAACACGCTGAAATCGGCTGTGATCCATTATATATGGGTTATGCACCATTCTATGCTGTAGAGTCACTATTAAACAAGACTGGAAAAACAATTCAAGATATCGATTTAGTTGAGATGACAGAAGCATTCTCAGCACAAAGCATTCCTGTTAAAAAGAACCTTAACATTCCAGATGAGAAATTTAACATTTATGGTGGCGCGATTGCTTTAGGTCACCCACTAGGCTCAACTGGCTCAAGATTAGTTACAACACTTGCACATGCCTTAAAACAAGAAGATAAGCAAACGGGTATTGCAACTGCATGTATCGGTGGTGGCTTAGGTATAGCATTAATGATAGAAAAAGGAGTAGGACTTTAATGAAACCTTTAACGAAAGATTTCAGACACTTATCACGACCTGAGAAAATCAAACAATTAAAAGATCATGGTTGGATTAAAGAAGAATCTGAGCAAATATTACTTAACAATTCAGAAATAGATAAAGAACTTTTAGAGAATTTAATCGAAAATGTCATTGGTCAAGGTACGCTACCAGTAGGTGTCTTACCTGAAATTATAGTAGAAGATAAAGCATACGCTGTACCTATGATGGTCGAAGAGCCTTCAGTAGTCGCAGCAGCAAGTTTCGGTTCTAAACTTTTCAACAAATCTGGTGGTCTTAAAGTTGTTCAAAGTGACAATATTAAAATAGGTCAAATCGTATTTGATAATGTTACAGATACTGCTCAACTATCTAAGGATATACTAAATTTAGAATCAGATATACACCAAGTAGCCGATCAAGTCTACCCTTCTATCCTTAAAAGAGGTGGCGGTTACCGCAAAATCGAAACGGATGAATTCCCTGAAGAAGGCATGCTTTCTTTAAAAGTTCATATCGATACACGTGATGCAATGGGTGCTAATATTATCAATACTATTCTTGAAGGTATTGCACACTATTTAGAAACTCAATTAAGTTATACAAACGTATTAATGAGTATCCTTTCAAACTATTCAACAACATCTGTGATTCGCATCGAAGGTAAAATTGCCGTTTCAGACTTAGAAAAAGGTGAAGTAAGCGGTGCAGAAGTCGCACACCGTATGGAGAGAGCATCTGTATTAGCGCACATCGACCCATACAGAGCAGTGACTCATAATAAAGGTGTTATGAATGGTATTAGCTCTGTTGTATTAGCTTCAGGTAATGATACGAGAAGCGTTGAAGCAGGTGCGCATGCTTATGCAAGTAAAGACGGACAATATAGAAGTTTAACAACTTGGAAATATGATAGAAATAACGAATTTTTAGTAGGTACAATAGAATTACCATTAACACTTGGCATTATTGGCGGAAGCATAGACCTCTTACCAATATCTAAAGTTACATTAGACTTACTAGGCGTTAAAACAGCACAAGAATTAGCGCATATTGTAGCATCAGTCGGACTTGCACAGAACTTTTCAGCATGTCGTGCACTCGTATCAGAAGGTATACAACATGGTCATATGAACCTACACTATAAATCATTAGCAATTAAAATCGGTGCAAAAGGTAATGAAATCCAACTAATAACAGAAGCACTTAAAAATATGGATAAACCAAACCTAGAAGCAGCACAAGGATTACTTTATGAGATGAGAAATAACTAGAAATTTGGTGAGCTTAGATATGCGATTCGGTGCGCTAACGATCTTGTTTCGCTTTCTTGGACGTTAGAATTTCTAACGATCTTGTTTTCGTTTCTTGATCGTTAGCGCCACAAAAGTAAACATAAAAGAGCCTAGAACAGTATTCATCCTTGTCCTAGGCTCTTTCTTTGTATATCCTCAATATCAATTTGACATCTTCTTACAAAACACATTAAGATAGTGAAGTTGATTAAAAAAATAGGAGAAATTTATCATTATGAAAAATAAACTTACTTTTAAAGAAAATATATATATCGGATCATTACTTTTTGGCTTGTTTTTTGGAGCGGGAAATTTAATCTTCCCTATTCATTTAGGTCAACTGGCAGGATCAAATGTTTTAACGGCCAATATTGGTTTCTTAATTACTGCGATTGGTTTACCATTCTTAGGAATTATCGCAATTGGTATTTCTAAGACGAATGGTATTTTTGAAGTAACGACACGTGTAAATCGCAAATATGCTTATATATTCACGATTTTACTTTATCTTGTAATTGGTCCCTTTTATGCTTTACCTAGGCTTGCAACGACATCGTTTGAAATTGCATTTACACCGTTTATTTCAGATTCATCTGTCACATTATATTTATCGATATTTAGTATTTTATTCTTCTTAGTTGCTTGGTTTTTCTCAAAAAAACCTTCAAAAATTCTAGAATATATCGGTAAATTTTTAAATCCTGTATTTTTAGTCCTTTTAGGCTTATTGATTTTATTAGCGTTTATTAATCCAATTGGACAAGTATCAAATGCTAATATTAGTCCTGATTATGAAAACAGCGCGTTATTAAAAGGTTTCATTGATGGTTATAATACGCTAGATGCTTTAGCTGCACTTGCATTCGGTATTATTATCGTATCAACTATTAAAAAGTTAGGTATTACAAACCCAAATCATATTGCGAAAGAAACATTCAAATCTGGTACGATTAGTATTATTTTAATGGGTATTATTTATAGTTTATTAGCATTTATGGGTACGATGAGTTTAGGTCATTTTAAAGCGAGTGAAAATGGTGGCATAGCTTTAGCTCAAATCGCACGATATTATTTAGGTGATTACGGCATCATATTACTATCACTCATCATTATCGTAGCTTGCTTAAAAACTGCTATTGGCCTAATCACAGCCTTTTCAGAAACATTCACAGAACTATTTCCAAAGCAAAACTATTTAATGTTTGCAACAGTTGTAAGTATTATTTCATGTATTTTTGCTAATGTTGGTTTAACAAAAATTATTGAATACTCTACACCAGTATTAATGTTTTTATATCCTTTAGCGATTACAATTATTTTGCTAACGTTATTCAGTTCATTCTTTAATCATTCAAAAATCATTTATCAATTTACGACATATTTTACAATGATCGCTTCATTTGTTGATGGTATTAAAGCAAGTCCTGAATTCATCGCAAATACAGGTTTTGCACATGCAGTTATCAATTTTGGCGAAAAATTCTTACCATTCTTCACGATTGGAATGGGTTGGGTATTACCGTCCGTTGTCGGATTTATCATCGGCTTCATCGTATATCAATTTAAGAAATCATCATACAAAACAACATAATTCAGACAAAAGCAAGTTACCTCGACTATGCATTAACCCCAGGATGTGGGAGTAAAATAAAAACACTTTCGTTGAATTCATATTAAAATGAATTTATACGGAGGTGTTTTTTCTATGAAAAGAG
>NZ_JAJNHJ010000050.1:0-10957 GCF_022386965.1 Mammaliicoccus sp. B-M6 | reverse complement strand
CCTTGTTAAATTGTTTATATCTGAAATAGTTCATACAGAAGACTCCTTTTTGTTAAAATTATACTATAAATTCAACTTTGCAACAGAACCAGTAAACAACTAAATAAAATTGAAAGGTTGATTGTTAATGGTAACGTTGAACGAAGTAATTAGAAGAGCTGAAAGTAAAGATGATAAAAACCCCTTTATAATAAGAGATTTATTTACAGATCAAGAGTGGAAAAACGCAAAAGATGTTAAAGCAATAGGGAGAGCTTTTCGTGATGAAGTAAGACAGAAACGAGTTAAAGGTGTGCGTCATAAATGTAGAAAGCTCAATAACCATAACGAATATGTAAAGGAATAGTGAATATGAAAGTAGTAAGTAATTTGTTTTTGTATATAGTTTTACCGTCAGTCATTTGTGGCTTATTTATATGGCAAGTAGATAATTTTGAAAGTTTCTTCAAACAGTACCCTCATGCTTTCGACGGTTTAACATCAATCCTTGCTTTAGTAGCAACTACTATAAGTATTGTCATTGCTTATAAGTCATATAAAAATAGCGTAGAACAGGAAATAAGAAAGGAACAAAAACAGAGTAACCTTTTAAAAGATGCTATAAACAGAAAAACGCAAAAATTGAGAACACGAATTAATACAGTGAATTTAGAATATACTGTAAACCATGAAGTAGAGGGTTTGGATTTACTTTATACAGTGATGAAAGATAAAGATACACAATCAGATATTTTAGAATTTAAAGATATTATCGATAAGGAACTTTCAGAAAACCCTACAGGCTTTACAGAAAAAGATACAGAGTTAATAAGTAATCGAATTATGAAATTAGAGAATTTGTCAGTTATGGTAGGTATTTACATGGAGAATGAGGGCGAAGGATCAAGCACAACTCCTCAAGGAGCTTTAGGTAGAAATTCATTAAAAGAATACATACAGCAAAGTATCGATGCAGTTACGAATAAATTTTGATTATATAAATTTAGTTATCTAATCACAAAAAGCACCTAACCAGTTATGGATTAGATGCTTTTTTATTGCAAACATTCAAGAACATATAAATGAAAAAGAGTGTACAGAAAATAACCATTTTCTGTACACTCTTTTTTTATATCGAAATAAGTGAGGATTACATTTATTTTTATGTTCAGAAACCCAATAAAAAATCTATGTTCATAAAAGTACCCGTATTTAAGTTATGGTACACTAATGATGGATATAGGAGGTTTGTATTTTGAAAATAGGTTATGCAAGAGTTTCAACAGGATTACAAAATTTAAATTTACAAGAAGATCGATTAAATGCATATGGTTGTGAAAAGATATTTAACGATCATATGAGTGGTTCAAAAAGTAAAAGACCTGGTTTAGATAAAGCAATTGAATTTGCAAGGTCTGGAGATACTATTGTTGTTTGGAGATTAGATAGACTAGGACGTAATATGGAGGATTTAATTACATTAGTTAATGAGCTTAACGAACGAGGTGTAAGTTTCCATAGTTTAGAAGAAAATATAACGATGGATAAATCAAGTTCTACCGGACAATTATTATTTCATTTATTCGCAGCATTTGCAGAATTTGAACGTAATTTAATTTTAGAACGTTCTTCAGCTGGTAGAATTGCAGCACGTGCTAGAGGACGGTATGGTGGAAGACCCGAAAAATTAAACAAACAAGATTTAAAATTGCTCAAAACACTTTATGATAATGGTACGCCAATTAAGACAATTGCTGAACAATGGCAAGTTTCACGTACAACAATTTATCGTTATCTCAATAAATTAGAAGATGAAAAGAGTGATAAGTAAATACAACTTAACTTTCAACAATAATAAAAGTTAAAAAATACACACTAATCATACGTTTAAGCTATTATAAATTCAACAACTTCATTTGTATGATTAGAATGTACTTAAAATAGACGTATATGCATAGTAGTAATATGTTACCTAAAATTAATATACTTACTTTCTCTTTTTTTAAATGCTTCTTGGCCACCTTCTAATATATCAAAAACATGTTCTTGAATACTTTTTCCGTGAAAATCACCTAACTTAGGATCATCAGAAATAGATTCTAAAGCACCATTTTTATATTCAAACCTTACTTCTTTATTTTCTTTTAAATCTTCACTCACGTCTTGATTAGCTACTATAACATTTTCAGAATCAGTTAATACTGCAAGGTTCGCATTATGAGTTACCATTATTATTTGTCGTTGTTCACTAATATCTCTTATTAAGTTAACTAATTCTTTAGAAATAGTTCTATTATCTAAGTTATCTTCTGGTTGATCAATAAGTATTGGAAACTTCTCATTACTCACATAAGTTAACAGTTTTAAAATTATTAAACCACTTTTACCTGGGGACATCTCTGTTATCAAATCCTCACCATCTGATAAATTCAAAGTAATTTCATAATAGGGTATAGTCATATATCTAATCATAGATATTCTATCTAAATCTTTTTTAAAAATATTGCTTTCTACTTCTAACAATTTATCAATTCCATTACTTATTAAAGATGGGAAATTATCTAGGTTATCTATTTTAAAATATCCATCTTCGTCTATTATTTCTTTTAAATGGGGATTGTTCAATTTTCTTCTATCAATTCTGTTTATAAATTCATCGCTAAACCTTTTGTGATTAAACATTGGTTCTGGAACAATTTTAATACCTTTAATATTAGAAGAATGACTATTAATACTATCTTTGTATAAATTCACCTTTTGGTAATAGCCATTTACTATTTCTTTTATTTTATTTATAGAAAATATATATGCATCTTTTATTTCCATTCTTTTGTTGTTCAATTTCTCAATTTTTATTTTTTTGTTTTTCTCAATTTTTATTTCCTTATTTAACTTTTCAATAAGTTCTTTTTTTCTAAGCTTTTCATTTATAGGTTTTAGTTTGTTATCAAGAGTGACTATTTCCTTATTCTTACCTTTTATGATACTTTCCTTATCTTTTTCAAATGCTTCTAATTCTTTTACAATTTCTTTTTCATTTGATTTAATTCGTTCTAAATATCTACTTTTATATTGTTCTACATCGTTTTCAAATTTACTTTGTTCTAGTTCGCTTTTAACACGCTCATTTTCTTTTTGTATTTTCACTTTTAAATCATTAGTTTCTTGAATTATCTTTTCATTTTTGAGTATAGTTTTTGAAATTTTTTCTCTTTCACTTTCAATAGCTTTTAATGTCTTCTGTTCTTCTTCAGTTATTTCACTTTCTTTTAGCTCTTTTTGAAGTTGTTCATTCAGTCTTTCTATTTCTTTTCCTACGGATTCAACATTTCCAATATTTCTTATACCTTCATCAATAGTCTCTTCTTCTTTGAGATAGGTCTTTATCTTTTCTATCTCACTTTCTATTGAAGAATTATAGGTTTTCATATATTCGTCATATTCTTGAAAACTTTTTAATATATTATGATTCTCTAATAAAGTCATTTTTATCTTATTTTGCAATAATTCACTTCTATACTGCTCAGCCAAATTATTAATGTACATTTGTGGTATATATAATAATTGTCTTGAATTATCATCTATACTTGAATATGTTCCATCTTTCCAAAAAACTCGGCCTCCTAAATCGTCTATAAATGACCCTTTATAATTATTTTTCCAAAGATTTTCACTTTCAATTTTATTAATTATAGAAGAATTGACAATTTGTGCTATTTTATATAATAAGATAGATTTTCCAGAGGATTTTCCTCCTATAATTACATTTAACCCCGAAGATAAATGAATACTACTCTTTCCTAATGTCTTTCCTTCTTCTTTAAATTCAATTTTGTCTATCACATTATAATTTATTTTGTTTTCTGGATGATTTGATTGAATTTTAACCCTCTTATTAGGTTCATGTTTAATTTGCTTTAATCCTTCAAAGCTACACTCACTTTTTATCCATGTGTATCTACTTTCATCAGGTTCACATATTTCTTCATATTTGTGAGCATCTGATCCATGTATACACGGAATTTGTCTTTTTAATTCATTTTCATTACTATTCAAAAAATATTTTATAGTAGAGGGAGTACTACTAAATATAAAATCACAATATTCATATATTTTTTTCTTTTGTGCAGCTTGTTGACCATCTTTTAAACCAGAAACGCCATCTGAGCTTTTGTTTGAAGCACCTATCAAATAGTTCCCTTCAAAAATCTTATTATTTCGACTTAATATTTTTACGACATCATCTATATTAACCTTAAACTGTTTAACACCTTCCGATAGAGCTTCCGAAGCTGATAAATTAGAATTATTTGTGAAATCTCTACCTAATCTAATAAGTTCTTTTTTATTACAAGAATAGCTGCTATCTTTACTATGAAATTGTAATTTATCCAAAAATAATGTTTGAATATATTCATCTACTTTATTCGAAAAAATAATATGTAAATTTATTCCTTTATCTTTACTAGTAAAATTATCTAACCTTAACTCAACGTTAGGAAGTAGTAAATCAACATTTTTCAATCGACCTTTATCTTTAAAATCCTTCACGATAAAATAGTCTTCTATGGTAAAATAATTGGTAATTCCTAGTACTTTTACGCTTTTACTTTCAATAGTACTAATATATTTTTCCCAATCTCTATTTTTAAATTGGTTGTTTTGCCATGTTCCTGGTGTATGTATATGTAAATCCCATATGTTCCAATCAGATCCTCTATTTATTTTCATTCAATATCCTCCTTAAAATTTTAGTTATACATATTATATTGTATTTAACTTTGCATTCCTATCTACTATGATGTTATAATACAATTAACAAAGATGTCGTGCATGTATGCACCAAATCCCCTAACTATGCCAGTAGTTAGGGGATTTTTTGGTGTGACTAGTCGCCTATTTATCATTGCGATTGCGTAGCCAGTGCGCAAATAAAGCAACGATACAACCACTTGCTGCTGTGGTCATGATATTTACAAAGATGTCGGTCATTGCGTATGCACCTCCTCTCTACGTCAATTTGACGCCAGAGATAGGCGACTTGTATATTATATCATCTCCGAATATACGATGATAGGTAACTTCTGATAAGTTGAATTATGTTATTTTCTATACGGTATTTTCCTTCTACCAAACCATAATGAATATAATTTATAACCACCTACTATAATGTATGTAGTGAATAATATAGAAGGACATGTCATTAATAATTTAAATTTTATTAATGATATCTCTAAATTGGTAGACCAAAGTGTAAATATTGAAGCTATAGATAACCATAAAATATAGATAGCTAATAAAAATAATACACTATAAATTACTCTTCTCCAGATTAAAGGAAGTATTTCGAATTCTTTAAAATTATTTGTGCTGATATCAAAAACCCATTTGTATTTTGGTATAAATACCAACCTACCTTCCCTACTTTTTATATCTTCCACTGTTTCCTCGTATATTTTTCCATCTTCATCTTCATAAATTAAATTATCAATTCCGTTATAATTCAATCGCTTTGAAAGTTTAAAATACTTTTTTTCTCCATCTTTATTAATTAACTCTAAAAGAAAAAATTTCCTTTTCTTAATCCAAATGGGTGAAAGTAACAGTGCGAAATACATAGAATACATAAATAAAAATATTAAGTATCCATAAAAAGTTTGCTGATGTTCTTTCATTTCTTTTATACTAATTTGAGTAATTACTTCAGATAATGTTAAAAGAATTAACATGCAAATCATGATTGAAACCATTATAAATATAAAAAAATTTGAAAGAATTGATAAAGCTTTAGTACTTTTTTGATTCATTTCAACATGGTGTAACTTTGGAAATGAGATTTTTTTTATTACTATCGATCCAAACACAACGATTAAAATTTGCCAAAATAATAAATCCCGAGTAAATAACTCTAAAAACTCCATGATAATTCCTCCAATAAAAAAATTAATACATAACTATTATATTTCACTATATATATGTATAATTTTCGATAATAAACGGACTAATTGCAACATTAAAAGCAGAAACACATGATGGTGAATTATTAAGAAGAATATTCAATAATTAGTATCAAAATAAAACACTGATCTATTATGATTGGTGGTTTATTTTTTGTTTAATCAACACAAAAAAAAGAATTTATAAGGCTTTTTTTAGAATTTAAAAGAATTTATAAACGTATAAACGTTGATTTAATAGGCTTGTAAAGAATTTAGATACAAGTTCACTCAATGCCGCTGCACAAAAAATGTAAAAATGCACATTTGTTTTTTGTTAAATTTTGTAATCTCGTAAACCATTGATATAATAGGCTTTATAAGACATTTACTTTTGAGCATAAGACCGTTTGTAACGGGCTAGATACCTCAGCTATGCTGAGTGACACGCTAGTGGCATTGTATCCCCTTATGCTCTTAGGTTAGAATCTCAAAAGAAGTTATAAGAGAAGATAACCTAATATAATTAGAATGAATCAGGATAAAAATTAATTTGATTCGTCTCATTTAAACCATATATTAAAGTGATTAATTTTTAATATTTTAAAATTATTCCACGGCGTTTAAGGATCTATTAATAAAGTAATCCTTCAATAACTCTAAAGAAAATATTGCACAACGAGTAACTTTAGCTATAATTTTTTCTAATAATAATTCCCCATTTCATTTTTTGTTTTATGATTTATTGGATCAATTTAATTTAAAAATAATCATTAATAATTTGAAAGCACAAATTAATTATCACTCATTCACAAATTGAATCTTTAAAATACAAAGTCTATATCCATGATTTTTCAAAATCATTTGTATATCTTTTATCAGAAATTCAAGTTTAAAATTTACTCTTCCCCAATTCATTTCCTGTTCAATTTGTAATATATAAAAATGTTAATCAGGTTTTTTACACAGATATTATTTCACCATTAAAAACAAATAATGACTTTTTATCCTAAAAATTTTAATATTCTTGTCATAATTAAATTGCTATTAATATCAAAGCAATGAAAATCATTTCAAAAAATATTCCTTTTTCAGAAGAAAAAGGAATCAAACAATAAAATTATTCTACATCTTCTAAAGGTAAGCTCATGCCTTTCCAACCTTCTAAAGCTCCAGCTAATTCATATGCTTCAAAACCATGCTTGTAAAAATCTAATAAAGCAGCCTTACCTAAAATAGTTCCACCAGTCCAATCATAAACTACATATATCTTATCTTTGTCTAAACTAGATACCAATAATTAGCTAAAAAACTTATTACTGAGCGAGTTTCCATAAAATAATCATCTTTTAAACATATTTAAGAAGTATATATAAACGATCATTATTTGATCGTTTATATATCTAGAAATGGATTTTCTTTATTTTGTACTGTTTTTCTTGCTTGCTCTGTAAAATGAAATTCTTCTAAACCATTTACTAATGAATTATAGTAGTAGCCTAACATTGCTTGAACTGATTCGCGTTTCTTTTTCATTTCTCGATTGACAGTTATTAAAATATCCATAATTTTTTCCGATAAGAATGGGTTTTCTTCGAACATAAAGAATAAACTATCACCACGTCTATTAGCTGCTTCCCTTTTAGCTTGCATAATTTTATTTATAATACTTATGCTATCAGCTAATATATATCTACTTTTAATGAATTCTTGTAAGTCTTTAGGTAAGTTTTTTAATAAATGAGATTGTTCATCAATTAAATAATTATCATTTTCATGGTTTGAATGGAGTGAATGGTCATTTATTTCAGGCATACTATCTATATTATTACCACTCATTCCATTCATTTCACTAATATCAGTATTACTAATATCAGTATTACTAATATCAGTATCATTTGCGTATGATTTTGATACGTCTTGATGTATGTTTTTCATATTTCTTGACGTATGATTTTGATACGTCTGGACGTATGATTTTGATACGTCCTTGTCATTACTGACGTCATCGCCATTTTCTTCGCTAATTATAGTATAAATATCATCTTGTGTAACAACTGGCTTTTTAAGATATAATTTATTAGGTTTATTTAAACCAACTCTTATTTGACTAAATAAATCTGCTTTTTCTAGCTCTTTTTATTTTTGTTAATTTTTCTTTTCTACAATTTAAGATTTCCATTAGCTTTTCATTTGAATAAATACTAACAAAGAAAAAAGCAGATAAAACGAACATTATTGTCACATTCAATAAATTTTCTCGGCATAAATGCGTCGTCTACTTTTTTCTAGAACGATTAATCAAGAAATAACCTAAAAGGCCACAAATCAAAATAAATAAAAATATAAGCATTTTCTATCTCCTTTTTGGCAAAACTTTATCACAAGACTTATTAAAAAATTAAATACCCTTATTTTGGATTTTAAGGGGGCATTTTAAAGATTTAGGGGTAAAACATATAGTTTTATACCTAAAAACCTACATAAGCTTTTAAAACGCAAATATGAGCCGAATAAATATATTCTAATTCTACAAACTAAAATTTGATCAAAACCAGTGACTAATTTTTTAGACACTGCCCATTTACATGCAAATTTAAAAATTGGCATAAAAACTTGTCAACCATGCCGGTTGAACGCTATAGTTCCTGCAGAGGCAAAAGGCATAAAAAAAACGCTAGCTTTTGAGCTAACGTTCATTATTTCGTTTTATAATTTGAGTCAGTTTTGCAATAGCTATTAAAACCAACATTGGTATAACTCCAAAGATAAATGACATCCACATATGACAAAACTCCTTATCAACAGTTAAAAATTCGGACTTTGATTGAATATTTTTAAGTTTCTTTGGGTAATGTAAGTACATTGAAATTAAATATTAAAAATATTGTTGCCTGTCATATTTTTTCTTCTCATATCTGCTGAATATAATTCTTCGAGTTCAGTTAAAATTGTTTGCATTAAGTATCCTTGCATTGAATGGATTGTTTCCTTTTGACCTTTAACTCCTCTGTCGTATATTGCTTTTTTAAATCTCTTTAAAGCAATTAATATTTCATCTTCAATATCTTCTAACATATAATACGCATCATCGTGATTTGAGTTAAACGATTTTTTGGCTTTAAGAATAATAGCTTTTATCATTTCTAAATCTCTATAATTATAATTTAATAAATAATTCGTTAATTGATCTGGGAATTCTTGTAATAGAATTTCTTTATAATCTTTATCATCCAAATTATTTGAAAATTGATTTGTGTGATTTGAATGATTGCTTATTTTATTTTTAGCCGCTATATCATTCAAGTCATTCATATCATTATTCTTAGTCTTTATATAATCAGTATTACTTAAGTTAGTATCATTAGATTTTGATTTTCGAAATTCTTGTTTTTTGATTTTCAAAACTCTTGAATTTTGATTTTCACTATTCTGGAATTTTGATTTTCGAAATTCCTTGTTGTTACTGGTTTTGGAAGGCTTTTTTGGTTCTAATATATATATCTTATTAGGTTTGTTTAAACCCATTCTTTCTTGTTCTAATAAATTAAAATTTTCTAATTCCTTTTTAATTTTAGTTACTTTTTGAGTTCCGCAATTTAAAAGTTCACATAAATCTTTAGTAGTAAATATTAAATATACATTCCCATTTTCATCAATCCAGTTATTCATTTTAGATAATTCAAAACGATCTCTAAATATACAGTAGGCAATTTTTGAAGAATCACTAAGTTTCCTAAAATATTCATCTTCAAATAAAAATTTATAAAGTTTATAAAATCTTTCTTGTTCAAATTCTTGTATTGTAATTCTTTTGAAATTTGACATAATAAAAACCTCTTTCCGAATTTTAGTATGGTAAGAGGTAATAAAACGCTTTTATATAGCTTTACATTTATTTAACGATTTAAGTTCTTGCACTAAGGTGACATTCATTATATAATACAAGTATAAAATTGATATTAAACAAACGTGCCGCAACGTTTTATTACCAACCCCCAACTATTACCAGTAGTTGGGGGTTTTAATGTGTTAAGACTATTATAGCACTTTAAACAAGGTTATAAAAGGAGAAAATAAGAGTTTGTCAAGGGTTGATAAAGGCTTGTCAACAACTATAAACCCTTGACAAACCTTTGACGAAATAAGATCATTTCATCTTTTATAACTTTGAATATAAACCTTCATAAGTTTATAATATAGCATAAAGGGTTGATAAACATTTTATAAAGGGTTGATTATATGAAAAGTGTGAAAATCTTAAGTGAAGAATTAGGGGTTAGTAAGCAAACAATTTTTAATAACATTAAACGATTGAATATAGAGACATTGAAACAGGAAAATACTTCCTTTATTAAAGAAGATACGGATATAGAAAAAATTATTCAAAGGGTAAATGAAAATAAAAAGAAATATGGTTTTGAAAGTACTGCAGAAGACAAACAAAAAAAAAAGTCAGATAATAATGTTGAATCCAAAAGTAATGCTCAAATAGTAGAAATCCTTAAAAAACAGATTGATACTTTAAATGATCAAATTGAAAGACAAGAAAGTCGTCATGAAACAACAATTGAATTTTACAGAAAAGAGTTGCAAGAAAGGTCAAAATTGCTTGAAAATCAACAAATATTAGCATTAGAAAGTAATAAAAAAATTCAAAAGTTAGAGAATCAATTAGAAGAAGAAAGACAGCTTAATTACTCTTTTGATAAAGTGACTAATGATAGAAAAAATATTAATGCACAAGAAGCCGATTTTACTGTAGAACCTAAAAATACTAACCAACAACAAGAGGAAAATCAAACAACGGATTATAGTGTTATATCTGGTGAGAATAAGGATGAAGATATAAAAAAAGTTACTACAGAGGAAGAGAAACGAGTTAAAGAACAAGAAAGTGAGACTAATAATGAGGTGGAGCAGCCATCTAAAAAAGGATTTTGGAGTCGTTTGTTTGGTAACTAATTATATTAAAAAGCACGACAAGTTCATGAACTTGTCGTGCTTTTTATGTGGATAGAACTTCTGATAATCATCGATTA
>NZ_JAJNHJ010000049.1:0-12014 GCF_022386965.1 Mammaliicoccus sp. B-M6 | reverse complement strand
CGCTCTCTTCTCATAAAAAGACCACCTACTTTCTTAATTTTAACAATACTTCTCTTTAAAGAAGTTGTCCAATTAAGTGTAGACGGTCCAGACAGAAAGAAAGAGATCTTGAGGACTCTAGACATATAGGACATATTGTTACACGCTATAAAGATGGGGGTTTTCCAAATATACCAGATGATTTAGACGACTTCGAACAATTTAAATCTAGGTGTGATGATAGACAATATGACCATTTCCATATCGGTAACTATAAGCGAATAAATGTTACGCACTTTGAAGATGTTAATTTAAATGAAATTTTATTATGGATAAACAACCAATTTAAACATTAAAACGCGTCTGGGATATATAAATGTCCCAGGCGTTTCAGTTTGTTATGCGCAATAATGATATATGTAATACTTTAGTTAGAAGTTTGGTTGATTTTATTTAAATTTTCGTAAGTGATATTTTTGCAAGTATTTAATGTTTCTTTAATCGCATCATAATTGATGTTTTTTAAAATGATAGAACGTTCATCTAAAGGATCTCTCACTTTATTGAAGTATTTCAGTTCCTCTAGTGATTTCAATGCACCTGTTAATTCTGAAGAAGAAGGTTCAAACATGAGTCTGCGTAATTTACGGACGTAGACTTCCTCTTCATTGATTTCGTTAAGATAGAATAGTGTGATTAAATCCATGCGTTTTAAGTGCGTTTCATCAAAAATTCTATTAAAGATGTCTTTTTTAAGTAGTTCATAATGAATAATGTTTTCCATGTTATCCTCCTATTATTTGATTTTTAAATTTAATTGATTTTTTAAGTCTTTCGTATCTTTAAAAAAGTAAAATTGAAATGTCTAAAACTTGTTGATTTTTTCAAAGAGTAAATAGTTTACTCCTAAATAATACCAAAAAATTAACTACTTACGCAATATAATAAGTAAAAAATCATATGTAATTTATTAAAATAAAAAGTTGTAAAAATAATTGTATAATACAAATGAATTAATAATTATATTGTGTGAAATTGAAAAGTTGGATTTTAAAAAGAAAAAAATCTCGAACAATTGTCCGAGATTTAAAAAATTGATTAATAAAGTTTATATATTAAAGATTATCGATTTTTAAATTAACCATTAAATTTATTTGGATTTGGTCCAATACGCTTTCCTTTATTAAGTTCGTCCAATTTTCGTATATGAGTATCATTTAATTTGAAGTTAAATACATCAAAATTTTCTTCTATACGTGATGGTGTAATAGACTTAGGAATTGTGATAACGCCGTGTTCGATATTCCAACGTATGATAACTTGTGCCGGTGTTTTATTTATTTCTCTGGCAATTTGATTTACGACGTTATCTTTTAATATTTCTGAGTTCATTAGAGGAGACCAAGATTCCATTTGTATGCTATTTCTATCTAAATAATTTCTAAGTTCTAATTGAGTTAAATAGGGGTGAAATTCTACTTGGTTTAATACAGGTTTATATGTTGCTTTATTTGATAATATTTCTAAATGATCTATATTAAAATTACTTACACCGATATTATTAACTAATTTTTGTTGGTATAATTCTTCTAGTCCTATCCATGTGTCTAACATAAGATTTTCATCAGTACCTGGCCAGTGCATTAAATATAAATCTAAATAATCTAGACCTAATAACTTTAATGACTTTTCATATGCTCGTTTAACATTTTCCTTACCGTAATCTTCTAGCCATAATTTAGAAGTTATAAATAAATCTTCTCTTGAGATATTTGCTGCTTTAATTCCCTCTGAAATACCTTCTCCAACTTTACTTTCATTTCCATATATAAATGCTGCATCAATACTTCTATAACCGGAAATAATAGCGTGTTTAACTGCATCTTTTGCTGTGTCATCATTTTCCACTCTAAAAACACCTAATCCAACATTAGGCATAGTATTACCATTATGAAATGTTGTGTAATTCATGTTCAAAACTCCTTTATAATATTGTATGGAATAGTATAATTGCAATTAAAATAGAATGTAAGTACGCACTATTTAGTTCCATAGGTACAAAAAAGTAATATTCAAACTTAATAGTTGACGGATTAAAATATCATTGTATGATAATAACGAGTATTAAAATTTATAAATTAAAAATAAAAATATATATGGAGATGAATTTCATGATAAGAACAATGATGAACGGGAAGATTCATCGTGCTAGAGTTACAGAAGCTAATTTAAATTACGTAGGTAGTATAACAATAGATGCAGACATATTAGATGCAGTAGATATCTTACCAAATGAGAAAGTTGCGATTGTTAATAATAACAATGGGGCAAGACTTGAAACATATGTTATTGAAGGTGAAAGAGGAAGCGGTAAAATTTGTCTTAATGGTGCTGCAGCACGTCTTGTACAAGTAGATGATGTGATTATTATCATGAACTATGTTCAAGTAACAGATGAAGAAGCGAGATCACATGCGCCGAAAGTAGCAGTTATGAATGAGAAGAATGAAATTATTGAAATGATTCATGAAAAGGAAAGTCAAATAATTCTATAGAGGTGACTTAATATGAGTATTCTAGCAACGATTTTTGTCGTGATTGTAGCAGTTGAACATTTGTACATTATGTATTTAGAAACAATCGCTACGACTTCTAAAAAAACGGCAGAAACATTTAATTTAAAGCAACAAGAGTTAAAGGATAAAAATATTCAAACACTTCTTAAAAACCAAGGTATTTATAATGGTTTACTGGCATTATCATTATTTTATGGTGCCTTTTTATCTAGTAGTCCTAAAGAGTTTGTAGCGGTTCTGTTAATATTCATTATATTAGCGGCTATATACGGTAGCCTTACAAGTTCAAAGTCTATTATTTTAAAACAAGGTGGACCAGCAATTATTGCATTAATTCTACTATTAATATAGAACTCAGAAATCCCAAATGTGAACTTTTTGTTAACAGCTTTTCTACAATTTTTGAAAAGTGTAGACAAAGTATACACATTTGGGATTTTATCTCTTTTTAGGGGATATTACAGGTGTTAGTATAAACGTTATGCTGTATACACTGTATGCATAAACTATATAGTAGATTTAAGGGAGGAAATATTTTTGGCGAACTTTTTATACAAATTGGGTTCTTCTATAGCTAAACATAAGTGGTTAACAATATTTATATGGGTCATCTTATTAGCTGGAATCGTGACGCCATTAACGATTAATAAACCTACATTTGACAACGATATTACAATGAGTGGTATTAAATCAATCGACACGAATGAAAAGATCGAGAAAGAATTTAATCAAGATAGTGAAAAGGCAAATATAAGAGTTGTCTTTAAAAGTGAAGATAAAAAAGGCATAACGGATCAAAAAGTTATGCAAGATATTCAAAAAGCTTTAAAAGATGTAAAAGATAAAGATGATGATATTAAAGAAGTGACAGATCCTTATAAAAATAAACAAATTAATAAAGATCAAACAACTGCTTTTGCAGATATCAATTATAAAGTATCTCAAACTTCTATTAAATCGGATTCCGTTGATAAAGTTAAAGATGCTGTTAAATCTTTAGAAGATGATGACGATATTCAAACTGAATTAACAGGTAATGCTTTAACTGCAAATACTGAAATCGGTGGTGCTTCTGAAGCTATTGGTATCGTAATTGCTTTCGTTGTGTTACTTGTGACTTTCGGATCATTTATTGCAGCAGGCATGCCAATATTAAGTGCGGTTATCGGACTTGGTTCTAGTATTGGTACAATCGCTTTACTTACGTATTCATTTGATATTCCAAACGTTACGTTATCGTTAGCAGTTATGATTGGATTAGCGTTAGGTATTGATTATGCTTTATTCATTTTATTTAGATATAGACAAATTATTAAGACTGAGAAAAATCATATTAAAGCAATTGGATTAGCATTAGGTACAGCCGGAAGTGCCGTTATCTTTGCAGGGGTTACAGTTGTTATAGCTGTCTGTGGTTTAGCACTAGTAGGTATTGATTTCTTAGCTACAATGGGATTTGCATCAGCGCTAAGTGTTATCTTTGCTGTACTCAGTGCCATTACTTTACTACCAGCATTGATTAGTATATTCCATAAACAAATTCATCCGAAAAAACGTAAAATACATTCAAATGAAAGTTTGGATACACCATGGTCAAAATTTGTAGTAGGGAAACCATGGATTGCATTAATCATCGGATTTGTTATTTTAATCGCAGCAGCACTACCTGTTACACATATGCGTTTAGGTATACCTGATAATGGTATGAAACCAAATGATTCTACAGAGAAGAAAGCATATGATATTATTTCTGACGATTTTGGAGAAGGATTTAATGGCCCAATCGTCATGCTTGTAGATACTTCTGACAAAAAAGATAATCCAAAATCATTACAAAAAGATTTACAAGATTTGATGAAAGATGTAGACGATATTAAAAATGTTGAAACCGTCACACCGCCGCAATTGAACAAAGATCAAGACTATGCACTTGTGACAGTTCTTCCTGAAAAAGGACCAAATGCAGAATCAACATATGATTTAGTTCATGATTTAAGAGATTATAATAAAGATGCCAAAGACAAATATGATTTAGATACAGAAATATCAGGTCAAAGTGTTATTAATATAGATATGTCTGAAAAACTTAACGAAGCAATACCATTATTTGCAGGCGTTATTATATTATTAGCCTTCATATTATTAATGGTTGTATTTAGATCAATTATTATTCCTTTAAAAGCAGTGCTAGGATTTGTATTATCATTAGCAGCGACTTTAGGATTTACAACACTTATTATGCAAGATGGCTTTATGAGTAGCCTATTTGGCGTAGATACAACAGGTCCATTATTAGCATTCTTACCTGTTATCACAATAGGGCTGTTATTTGGTTTAGCTATGGATTACGAAGTATTCCTTATGTCGCGTGTACATGAAGAGTATGTACGTACAATGAATAATACGAAGTCCATTAAAGTCGGTCTTAAAGAAAGTGGACCAGTCATTGTCGCAGCAGCACTCATTATGTTTAGTGTATTCATCAGCTTCGTATTCCAAGATGATGTGATGATTAAATCAATGGGTATAGCATTGGCATTCGGTGTATTATTCGATGCATTTATCGTAAGAATGACAATTATTCCAGCATTGACGAAACTATTTGGTAGAGCATCATGGTATATTCCAAATTGGTTAAATGCAATTTTACCTAAAATCGATATTGAAGGTCATGCATTAAGTGAGAATAATCACGTTACAGAAGAAGCAGATACAAACAATACAAATGCAACAACAATAGAAGTAAGTTCAAAAACAAAAGCATTGTACGATAAGATAGATGATGCAAATAAAGATGAAGTATTATATGAAGCATTGCGTCAACATAGTCGTAAGCAAGAACACAATACTCAAGAAGATATTAAAACGAGCACAGACAATCAAGAAATCATAGAAATATTGAATCAACAAACTAAAAATATCGAACAAGTAAACCAATTAGTAGAACGTTTGATAAATAAGAAATAATAGAATTAGGAAAAACGCCGGAACAGCAGAAGTTCCGGCGTTTTTTTGGGTGGAGAGGAAAATTTATAAAAGATGTGAGTTAAAGAGGTAATAAACTCACAAGATTGAGAAACATGTGGGTTAAAGGCGGAATAAACACATGAGAGTATAAAAGATGTGAGTTAAAGGTGGAATAAACACACGAGATTGCGAAAGATGTGAGTTTATTCTATATAAACACATTATTTACCCACCACCCCCCACATTCTGTAACGCCATTTCACAAAATTCCACAAAATTTTTTATCATTGAAATATTGTTTCAAAAATGAGATAATGTAAACGATTCCAATAGGGGTGTGTTGATATGTTAGGGTTTTCGGTATATTTAGGTGAAGCGTTTGATGAAGTATATATTGAGACGATGCTCAATCATGGTTTCAAGTATGTGTTTACTTCTCTTCAAATTCCTGAAGAGGATTCGGAATTGTATTTTGATAGGTTGAAGGAATTGAAGCTACTTATTGGTGATAAAGCTGAAATTATAGCTGATGCGAGTCCGCATGCTTTTCAAAATCTTGGACTTTCTTATAAGCAACCGGAAATATTAAAAGGTTTAGGTATTGATTATATAAGGTTAGATATTTCTCTAGCGATTCCGGATATTATTTCTTTATTAAGTGAAGTTAAAATTGTCTGTAATGCGAGTACGGATGCGATAAGTTTATTGGATGAACTTAAAGAACAAGATATTGATATGTCTCGTATTATGGTTGCGCATAATTATTATCCTCGTCCTGAAACTGGACTGGATAAAGCTTACTTTATAAAGCAAAATACAAAATTAAAGACATTATTCCCGGATATATCAATTATGGCTTTTGTACCAGGTACGGTATATAGAGGTCCGGTATATGAAGGCTTACCTACATTAGAAGATCATAGATATTGCCACCCATTAGTTGCTGCTCATGAATTAGCAGCTTTAGAAGTAGATGATATTTGTATAGGGGATACAGGTATCGATACAACAACGATTGATCAATTCAACAACTTCTTTCATAAAGGAATCGTGTCACTTCAAGTGCAATCTGAAACAAAGCATTTAGAAAGTTATATTGGGAGAATTTTTCATAATAGAAAAGACAAAGCTAGAGATGTGATTAGAGCGGAAGAAGGACGACAAATATTTCAATCTGAAATATTGCCTGAAAACACGGTTGCAAGAACAAGGGGTGCGATCACTTTAGATAATAACAAGTATGGTCGCTATATGAATGAATTACAAATCGTCAATAAAGATTTAAAACGTCATGAAGCTGTTAATGTTATTGGACATATATGCCAACAAGATATACCGTGTATAGATTTAATTGATGCGGGTACAGCTTTTCAATTTGTTAAGGGGGAAGAATAAATGGATATCAGTCGTTTAACGACAGAATCAAGAAACGAGCACTCGTCTAAGTTAGACACATTAACACCTGAGCAATTTGTTGATGTTATGAATAACGAAGATCAAAAAGTGGCTCAGTTTATTAAAGTAGAAAATCATGCTATTGCTCAATTAATTACACAAGTTATTAAAGGATTAAACAATGGTGGAAGATTAATTTATATGGGCGCAGGTACAAGTGGTCGATTAGGTGTATTAGACGCAGCTGAATGTGTACCAACATTTGGTGTAACACCTGATGTTGTCGTTGGACTTATTGCAGGTGGTCCAAGTGCGATGACTGTAGCTGTTGAGGGTGCAGAAGATGATGAAAGTCTAGGAGAACAAGATTTAAGAGATTTAAATATTAATGAACATGATACGGTTATCGGGATAGCTGCCAGTGGTAGAACACCATATGTAATCGGTGGTTTAAGATACGCACAAAGTATAAATGTACCTACTGGCTGTGTCACATGCAATAAAGCATCTGAAGTTGGTAAACATGCAGATTATCCAGTCCAAGTAGATGTCGGTCCTGAAGTATTGACGGGTTCAACGAGATTGAAGGCAGGTACTGCTCAAAAATTAATTCTTAATATGATATCAACAGGGGCAATGGTTGGTATAGGAAAAGTATACGAGAATTTAATGATTGATGTTAAACCAACTAATAAAAAATTAAAACAAAGAGCCGTAAACATGATTCAAGAAGTACTACAAACAACGGATGAAGATAGTGAGAAATTATTCAAACAGAGTGATGAGCAAGTGAAAGTCGCAATAGTAATGGGGATGCATGGGATTTCTAAAGAGGAAGCATTAGAAAGACTTAAACAAGCTAAGGGGTTTGTGAGAAATACGTAAATTAAGGGGTGTGTAGGCTATGACAAAAGAAAGAGAGATTGCACAAAATATTCTCAAAGAAGTTGGGGGAAGAGATAATTTAGACAAAGTGATACATTGTATGACACGTGTCAGAATGAATATCGTCGATTACAGTAAAGTCGATGTCGAAGGTTTAAAGAATATAAAGGGTGTAATGGGTGTAGTAGAAGATGACATGCTTCAAGTTGTGATTGGACCAGGCACTGTTAATAAAGTAGCTAATGAAATGAGTTCAATTATAGGGGTTCCTTTAGGTGAAGATATAAAGCATAAAGCATCTAATAAAGAACAAGTTGAAAAAGAAGCGGATTTATTTAAGCAAAGTATTAATAAGAAGAATCAAACAGCATTTAAAAAAGTATTAAGATCTATTGCTAATATATTTGTACCATTAATTCCAGCTTTTGTTGGTGCAGGTTTAATAGGTGGTATTTCTGCAGTACTATCTAATATGTTAACTGCAGGTACATTAGATGGTGCGACATGGGAACAGTTTGTATTAATATTCGATATCATTAAAAATGGTATTTTCGCATACCTCGTGATTTATGTGGGTATTAATGCGGCAAAAGAATTTGGTGCGACACCAGGTTTAGGTGGTGTTATTGGTGGTACAACCATGCTGACGGGTATGGATCCAGAAAGCCCACTTAAAAATATTTTTAATGGAGAACCATTAGCTGCCGGTCAAGGTGGTGTCATTGGTGTTATCATTGCAGTTTGGATTTTATCTTTAATAGAAAAAAGATTACACAAAATCGTTCCGAGTGCGGTAGATATCATTGTCACACCTACGATTACACTATTTATTATGGGACTAGCAACAATTTTCTTAATCATGCCGATTGCCGGCTTTATTTCAAATGGCTTATTAGGCGTAATAGATTGGGTTCTAAATATCGGTGGTGCATTTAGTGGATTTGTACTTGGTGCAACGTTCTTACCACTTGTAATGTTTGGCTTACACCAAGTATTAACACCGATTCATATTGAAATGATTAATCAATCTGGTGCGACTTATCTCTTACCGATTCTAGCTATGGCTGGTGCAGGTCAAGTAGGTGCAGCATTTGCATTATGGTTTAAATGTAGAAAAAATAAAAAGATTATCAACTTACTTAAAGGGGCATTACCAGTTGGTATTTTAGGCATTGGAGAACCATTGATTTACGGTGTAACACTTCCTTTAGGTAGACCATTTATCACAGCATGTATAGGTGGCGGTGTTGGTGGTGCAGTTATCGGTGGCATCGGTCATATCGGTGCATCAGCAATTGGACCAAGTGGCGTTTCACTTATTCCACTTATTTCTGATAATATGTATTTAGGATATATCGCAGGATTGCTAGCAGCATATCTTGGCGGATTCATTGCCACATATTTATTTGGAACAAATAAAGAAATGACGGCACCACAAGAATTAGAAGAGGATTAAAGCATATGGAACATCAACATTTACTCATATTTATAAAAGAACAAATGCCACGTTTAACAAAACATGAAAAACGTATTGCAGAATATTTTATTGAACATCCAGAAAAAACAATTAACTTGAGCGCTAAAGAACTAGGCAAATTAACAAATACAAGTGCAGCTTCTGTTATTAGATGTACACACAAACTTGAATTTAAAGGATTCACAGACTTGAAATTAGCAATTTCTAGATATTTACCGCAACATGAACAAAGTATTTATCAAGAAATTAAGCAAGATGAAACAGTCGACTCAATTAGTAAGAAGCTCATCACAAGAGCTTCTCATACACTTGAAATGACAGAAAAGAATATTTCGAGTAAACATATTGAGCAGGTCGTTGATCAATTATACGATACAGATACGATTATCGTATTTGGTGTCGGTGCTTCAAGTTTGGTTGCTCAAGATTTGTATCAGAAGTTCACTAGAATAGGTAAGCAAGTGATTCATTCTTTAGATACACACTTTTTAGCTACAGCCATTGCTTCACATAGTGATAGTTGTGTGCTCATCGGTATATCTAATTCAGGAGAGAATCATGAGACGGTATCATTAGCCAAAGTAGCTCGAAAATATGGTGTAAAAATAGTTGGTTTAACACAGTCAGAGCAGTCTACATTAGCAAAAAAATCTGATATATATTTAATTCATGATGCAAGTTCAGAAAAAAGTTTAAGATTAGCAGCGACAAGTTCTCTTATTTCTCAACTTATGACAATAGATATTCTTTTCTATAGTTATTTATCAAGAAATTATGATGAACACGTTGTAACGATGAGCAAAACAAGAGATGCAGTGGAATTGTATATAGAATAGTATGATTAAGAGCATGGACATTTGTCCATGCTCTTTCTATTAAGTATTATATTGAAAAAATAATAAAAAAATAGTACAATTTAACTAATAAACCTATTGCCAAAATATGTAATGTAATGATATTAATAATTTCAAAAAAGTTTAAATATCCTAAAGAAAAAGAAATGGCATAAGACAAATTATATAAATATTCTTCAACTCTATGAAACGAACATAACAGTCATCTAAGCGCTTATCATCACATTTCATATAATAAGAATTAAAGAAAGTTAGCGTGAAATCATGAAACAAGTGGAAATTATAAGAATATTAGATGATACGTCATTTATTATTAATGCAGGAACAAATAAAGGTATTAAACCTGGTTATTATATTGATGTATTGAAAAGGGATAAGTCATATAATTATATTGCAAAAGTAGAAGAAGTTTATCCTGAGTTATCTTTATGTACAAGATATGGGGAACAAAGGTTATTTTATGGGGATGTTGTAAGAATTAGGTATCCAGATGAGTTTAATATAGAAACAAAAGTTATTAAATCTAAAACAAATAGACGAAAAAAGAGAGGATGAGATCGCCGAATCTCATCCTCTTTCCCGTTTAATATGTCATATAAATTAAAAAACAAGTAACGTTGTAGATTTACAAGAATACTTTATCATATAATGTATAGATTTTCCAGAAATAAGTATGGAATCTTTGTATAAAATTTAAAATTATTAATTTAAAATTTAAATTGTGCACGTAATTATGTTCGATATGGAAATATGAGATAAATAAATGTATAATAAAGAAAAAAATAGAATGGACTGAGAACACGTGGCAAACCAATATGAGCGTTCTGCAAAGAAAAAGAAATCAACAGCATTCAAAATAGTAACGACAATCGTCATTATTTTATTACTCGTATTTTTATTAGTGATCGCATTTTTTGTCTATAAATTCTTCGCATTAGGTAATTCAATACATAATCCATTAGACAGAGATAAATCAGAATTAAGAAAGAAAGCAGTAGATACAAACGGCGATCCGATATCTATTGCATTATTCGGAATAGACTCAGATTCAACAAGAGCAGCTGAAGGCGGCGGAGAACGATCAGACTCAATCTTATTATTATCTATCAATCCTGATAAGAAAAAGACTGTAATGGTAAGTGTACCTAGAGATACTAGAGCTCAAATCGTAGGTAGAGATTCTGTCGAGAAAATTAACCATGCATATGCATACGGTGGACCAAAGATGGCCATTAATTCTTTAGAGAAATTAATGAATGTACCAATTGACCATTATGCGACGATTAATATGGATGGTGTTAAAGAATTAGTAGACCAAGCAGGTGGCGTAACTGTTACAAGTAATGCAACATTCACAGTTAAAGGTAATTCATATGTTAAAGGTCAAAAATATAAGCTTGAGGGAGACGAAGCTTTAGCATTTATTAGAAGTAGAAAAGAAGATGGCGCTGGTGGAGACTTTGGTAGACAAGAAAGACAACAACTTGTTATCCAAGCATTAGCAAAAGAATTAGTAAGTATCGGTTCATTACCGAAAATCAACCAAATCTTTGATACATTAGGCGATAATGTTCAAACAGATTTAAAAATTTCACAAATCAATAGTTTAAGATCTAAATATAGTGACGCATTAGATAATGTTGATAGAAATCAATTAGAAGGTCAAGATACGATTCTAGATGATGGATTGTATTATTTTGTACCTAGCGATTCAAGTAAGAAAGAAGTCGTAGATAACTATCGTACTAACTTAGAATTAGATTAAATATAAAAAATCTTGGACATCAAACGGCACTGCACCCTTACTAAGGGAGCTCAATAAAAACACTATTTTCTAGGCTGCTAATTTCCTATATTCTATAGGGGATAAGTAGCCTAGTT